>JAMCWV010000055.1:7820-8854 GCA_023481025.1 Gammaproteobacteria bacterium | reverse complement strand
TCAAACCAGCGTAATCACCATAACCAATACCGGCACTAATTTGCCCTGATGGTTGTTCTTTCACTCGAACGACTATGTCAACTTGGTCATCTTGACCAGGCACTCGGATTGTATCAACATCGACGGTTTCAAAATAACCTAAGCGCTCCAAACGAACTTTTGAGTTGTCTAACGCTTGCTCATTTAACCAGGCGCCTTCAATTTGGCGCAGTTCGCGACGCAGTACCTCATCACGAGTCGAGTCGTTGCCTTCAAACATAATACGACGCACATAGACACGCTGCCCCGGATCAACCGCGAAGGTTAATTTGACCAAAAGGTCATTATCATTGATTTCCGGTACCGTGCGCACTTCCGTATACGCATATCCAAAACGCGCATAATATCGCTTAATCCCGTCTTCAATGGACGTAATCTCTGCTTGGCTATAACGTCGGCCATCAAGTGCTCGGATGAATTCGGATAACACTTCTTCATCATCGCGAATTTCAGAAATCACTTCAGTACCTTCAATCTGGTACTGTTCACCCTCAGCAAAATTCAAAGTGATATAAATACCTTCCAGCTCTGGGGTGATAGCAACTTGTATGGAATCGATGTCAAAGCGCAAATAACCTTGGTTACGGTAAAACGACTCGATCGTTTCGATATCACCCTGCAGTTGTTGCTGTTGGTAATTCCGTTTGCCAAAAAGATTCCACCATGGCAAAGAGTCACGTAAATCCATCAAGTCAACAATGTCTTCGCGTTCAAACGCTTGGTTGCCAAGCACGTTAATTTGTTCGACCTGGGCTGCCGGTCCCTCAGTAAAATTGAAACGAAGTTCAACTCGATTCCGAGGTAGGTTCACGACCCGAATCCTTACCCGCGCATTGTATTTACCCACGCTGTGGTAAAAGTCTTCAAGACTTTTTTCGAGCTGACGGAGCATGGTGCGATCAAGCGATTCGCCAACAGCAATACCACTATTACGCAAACTATCGAGTAGCTGATCGTCTTTTAGATCTTTATTACCGTCGAGACGTATTTCACTA
>JAMCWV010000055.1:0-7810 GCA_023481025.1 Gammaproteobacteria bacterium | reverse complement strand
TCATTCGTGTTACTGAGCGCCAGCACGCAAAGGCACGTAGGTTAACGCGGCGCCAAGGCCAACTCGTTGCAGTCCCCGAATTTGAATGTCATCTACAATGAAAGTATCTGCGGCTTGAACGGATAATCCAGTCCCTGCCAGTACCGCTCCAAAAAACAACTTTTTAAATGTCATGCAACACGTCTTATTGTTAGAAAATTTCATTAAGCAAAGAGCCTGCCGATATCGTTATAAAGTGTGATTACCAGCAACGTCATCAATATGAGAAGCCCTGCCCGAAAACTTAATTCTTGTACTTGTTCTGGAACAGGTTTACCACGAACCCATTCCACGATGTAAAACAATAAATGGCCGCCATCAAGCATCGGAATTGGCAGCAGGTTTAGGATACCTAAGCTCACGCTAATTAATGCCATGAAACTTAAGAAGTACACCAAGCCATAGCTCGCATGGGCACCGGCACCTTGTGCAATTCCTACTGGGCCACTTAAATTACTAACCGAAACATCGCCAGTTACTAATTTCTTCAGCATGCTCATCGTTAAACCCATGAGCTGCCAAGTCCGTTCAACGCCTCCTTGCAGTGCCGCTATCGGTCCATACTGAAGGGTAAAACGATATTCGTCCGGATACGCTTCGAGATAAGGAACTATACCAAGAAAGCCAACGCCTTCATTGTCTCCAAGTCGCACGGGCACCTGCACTTCCCGGCCATCGCGTTCAACGGTAAATGTTAGCCGCTGATCAGGGTTTGCAGCAATAAAGCTTCTTATTTGTTCCCAATTTCCGCTTTGAGTTCCGTCAATTGCAACAATTTTATCACCAACTTGCAAATTGCTCTCTGCAGCTGGGCTTCCCTCACTTATTTGAGCGATTTGACTGGTAATCGGCGGCCGATAAATATCAAGGCCTAAACTCGCAATCGTCGAATCACGATCAGGGTCAAATTGCCACTCGCTTAAGGGTAACGTAAATTCTTGTTCTATCCCATCCCTATTGCGAACCGTCAGCACAGTTTGTGGATCACCAATGCGCCGGACCAAGGCAAGATTTACATCTTGCCAGTCTTGCACCCGACGCTGATCCACTGCCACAATCTCGGCGCCAATCGGTACGCCAGCCTGAGCGGCAATTGAGTCCGCGCTAACATCGCCAATAATAGGTTTTACCGCGGGCATCCCGATCATCAACATCAGCCACAATGCACCGATAGCAAAGACAAAATTTGCTAACGGCCCAGCAATAACAATTGCAAAGCGTTGGCCGACTGTTTTCGCCCGAAAACTACCAGCAACCTCGCTCTCATGACTAACCGCGTCGACCTCGTGGTCAAGCATACGTACATAGCCACCTAACGGAACAGCTGCAATTTGATAGTCGGTACCGTCTTTGCCTTTCCACTTGTACAAAGGCTTACCGAAACCGATTGAGAATGTCAGAACTTTAACGCCGCAGCGACGGGCGACCCAGAAGTGCCCAAACTCATGGAAGGTCACTACCAGTCCAAGCGCGACAATAAAGCCACCAACTGACCACAATAATTGTTCCATTATTGACCTCGCTGCTGTGTCCAGCGTAACGCTAAGCGTCGCGCCGACGAATCACACGCTAATATTGCTTCGATCGTCGTCAGGTCAGTAAGTTCCGCTTGGTCTAAAACGTCACGACACAATACTGCAATATCCGTAAAGCGAATTTGCCCGCGTAAAAACGCTGCAACCGCAATTTCATTCGCTGCATTCAAAGTCGTTGTCGCTGCCTGACCTGCCCAGCATGCATCAATAGCCAACTGTAAACATGGATAGCGTTGTGCCTCAGGCGCAGAAAACGTTAATGCGCCCATACTGGTAAAATCAAGCGCCGCAACACCGCTGTCAATCCGTTGCGGATAGGCTAACGCGTACGCAATTGGCGTGCGCATATCCGGTTGTCCGAGTTGGGCGATGACCGAGCCGTCGGTATACTGCACCATCGAATGAACAACCGACTGTGGATGGATAATCACATCAAGCTGCCCCGGCGCGCAATTAAACAGCCAGCGCGCTTCAATATATTCCAAACCTTTATTCAGCATGGTTGCCGAATCGACCGAAATCTTCTGGCCCATCTCCCAATTTGGGTGACGGCACGCAGCCGCTGGTGTTTGCCCTGCCAATTCGGCTAATGGAAGCTCGCGAAATGGGCCACCTGACCCAGTGAGGAGGATTTTATCAATGCCGTGATCGGCAAAATTCATACTATGGCTTTGGACTTGAGCGGCCTGCGGTAGCGCTTGATAAATCGCGTTGTGTTCACTGTCAACGGGCAATAATTCAGCACCAGAATCGCGTACAGCATCAATAAACAACTGGCCGCTCATCACAAGCGCTTCCTTATTGGCAAGCAACACGCGTTTAGCCGCTTTCACTGCCGCTAATGTCGGTAACAACCCTGCGGCACCGACAATCGCTGCCATGACAACATCTACCTCGGCTGCTTCGCTTATGTCGACGAGGGCTTGCTCACCAGCGAGTACTTCTGTACGACAGTTTTGTGCACGTAACATTTGCTGCAGCTCGACAGCTGCGTCGCTGTCGACCATAACCGCAAAGCGAGGATGGTAGCGAAGGCAAATCGACGTCATCACCGCAACATTTTGCTGCGCGCTCACCGCAAACAATTGATACTTTTCTGGGTGAGCACCGACCACTGCGAGGGTACTTTGGCCAATTGAGCCGGTCGCACCAAGTATTGTCACTTGCACAGGTTGGCCAGCATTCGCTCTTGCGCTCTGCTCTGACTGCAGCTGTTCTGATGATTGTCGTTGTGACGATTGCATGGTGACTGTCATTAAATCATGAACCACACATAACCGATTAAAAATACCGGCAATGCCGACGTTAATGAGTCAATTCGGTCAAGGATTCCACCATGCCCTGGGAGTAATGAACCGCTATCTTTCACTCCGACACAACGTTTAAACATACTTTCGTTAAGGTCGCCAAACACCGAGACCATAACAGTCACAATACCAACCGCATAATAACCGACACTATGCTCTACGATTAGTGACGAGTATTCAGCAACTAAAAACATCACCAGAACCGATAATGCCAGCCCACCAATTAACCCCTCAAGGGTTTTACCAGGGGAAACGCGGGGCATGAGTTTATGTTTGCCAAACTTTTTACCACTAAAATAGGCACCGACATCCGCAGCCCAAACTAAGAGAAAAACGAAGAGCACAAGAAGTGCGCCATGCAGCGGTTCTTGACCATAATGCTCTGCACGCAATGCAATAATGGCAGACCAAGCAGGTATTAGCATCAGCAAACCGATCAAGCCCACAAACACACGACTACGTTGCCAGACGGCTTTGCTGCGCGGGAAGTTCAGCACCAAGACGATGGCGATTAACCACCACAGGGCACCGATGAGCGTGAGCCAATAAACAATGGGATTCAAAGTTGTCGACTGCCACACTTGGTCAAGCGGGATCAGCCAATAAAAAATACCAATTAGCACCATGCACAATACCGTATAAGCAACACGGCCGGCCTGTGAGCACACGCCCATGAGCGGTGCCCATTCCCATGCGGCTAATGCCATCACTAGTAAAACGACTAGCCCAAACCAATGCAACGGCAATAAAAAAATAGCCCCAAGTGCTAACGGAATGAGCACTATCGCAGTTAAAATTCGTTGTTTTAGCAAAATCAATCCTCTTGCAAATCCCCTGACCCAGCTAATTGTTGTAGTTGTTCGCTGGTCAGTCCGAAGCGGCGCTCACGTGTGACAAATGAGTTTACGGCATCCGCAAATGTGTGCTCGTCAAAATCTGGCCACAGCACTTCGGTAAAATATAACTCTGCATAGGCTAACTGCCAAAGCAAAAAGTTACTAATTCTAAGATCACCACCGGTGCGAATGAGTAAATCCGGAACCGGGCCGTCAGCTAATTGCATAAACTGACCTAACGTGTCCTCGGTGATCTCGTCGGGTGCAAGCTCTCCTTGTTGCACGGCTTTAAACATTTCTTTAGTAGCATGGGTAATATCCCAACGGCCACCATAATTTGCAGCAATATTCAGCGTTAATGCTTGGCAGTGTGCTGTTTTCGCTTCCGCCTGCTGAATCTGCTTTTGTAGACGGTTACTAAAACCAGACTTGTCACCCACGACTCGCAAGCGAATATCATTGCTTGCAAGCTCAGCAACTTCGCGCTTGAGTACGCCCATAAAGAGTTCCATTAATACCGATACTTCGGTCGCTGGTCGTCCCCAATTCTCACTGCTGAACGCAAATAGGGTCAGTGCCTCAATGCCATTACGACGGGCAAAGGTAATCGCTCTGCGCACGGCTTCTGCACCAGCACGGTGACCATAGGTACGTCGTTTGCCCCGCTGCGTGGCCCAGCGTCCATTGCCGTCCATGATAATCGCGACGTGGCGAGGTAACTTCACTGCTTGCATAACTGAAGAATTCCCTGTCATTTCGGAACCCCGAAAAAAATTAACGCCGCGCAAGTATACCCGACACGGCGTTAACCTCCAATGCGATCAGTTGATAAGCGCTTAAACTTCCATCAACTCAGCTTCTTTCGCTGCTAATAATTCGTCAACTTTCTTCACGAATTCATCAGTTAGCTTCTGAATGCTTTCCTGACCACGGCGATCGTCATCTTCAGTAATTTCTTTTTCTTTCAACAGTTCTTTAATGTCGCTGTTCGCATCACGGCGAATGTTACGAATCGCAACCCGACCCTGTTCAGCTTCGTGACGCACCACTTTGACTAAGTCGCGACGACGCTCTTCTGTTAACGGAGGCAATGGCACACGAATGACCGCACCAGCACCCGCAGGATTTAAACCCAAGTCTGAGGTAAGAATCGCTTTTTCAACGGCACCTGTGCTGCTTTTGTCGAACACAGTAATCGCCAGTGTACGCGAATCTTCGATAGTAATGTTCGCAAGCTGCTTCAATGGCGTATCAGCGCCATAATAAGGCACCATAATGCCATCTAGGATGCTCGGGTGCGCACGCCCGGTGCGAATTTTTGACATTTGCGTTGCTAAAGCCTCAACGCTTTTGCTCATCCGTGCTTTGGCATCGGCAATAATTTCGTTGATCACGTGCTGATCCTCATTCAATTAATCGTTTTCTTAATCGTTTTCTTAATCGTTTACACTATTTAGATGGGTAATGAGTGTACCTTCATCTTCACCCATAATCACGGCTTTCAATGCACCTGGCTTATTCATGTTAAACACACGAATTGGCAACTTATGGTCGCGAGCCAATGTAAATGCAGCTAAATCCATGACTTTTAATTCGTTTTTCAGCACGTCAGAGTAGTCGAGCTGATCATATTTTGTCGCCTCTGGGTTTTTTACTGGGTCTTCAGTATACACACCGTCAACCTTTGTTGCTTTTAACACCACATCCGCTTCAATTTCAATACCGCGTAAACACGCTGCCGAGTCGGTGGTAAAGAACGGATTACCGGTGCCCGCAGAGAAAATAACGACACGACCAGACTTCAGCAAGCTGATTGCTTCCGCCCAGTTATAACTATCACACACACCAGCCAATTCAATGGCAGACATCAAGCGCGCGTTAACATAGGTGCGGTGAAGCGCATCGCGCATCGCCAAACCATTCATCACGGTTGCTAGCATACCCATGTGATCACCCACCACACGGTTCATACCCGCCTTCGCTAATCCCTCACCTCGGAACAAGTTGCCGCCGCCAATGACTAGGCCAACCTGCACCCCAAGTTCGAGAATTTCTTTAATCTCTTGGGCCATGCGGTCTAACACTTTTGCGTCGATGCCAAAGGCCTCGTCACCCATTAGTGCTTCACCACTGAGTTTCAATAGTATGCGTCGATAACTTGGTTTTGGATTTGTACTCATTTTTAGGCTTCCGTTCTGAGGTCAAAAAAAACCGCGCTTGCTGCAACAGCAACGCGCGGTCTATTTTAGCATGTGCTTCGTAAAGGCATAAGCGCCACAGCGAATTAACCTTTCTTCGCCGCTGCTACCTGAGCCTGAACTTCTGCTGCGAAATCTTCAGATTTCTTCTCGATACCTTCACCCACTTCGAAACGAACGAAAGTGATCACGTCAGCGCCTGCTTCTTTCAGCAATTCACCAACAGTTTTTGAAGGATCTTTAACAAACGGCTGACCAGTCAAGCTGATTTCACCAGTGAATTTCTTCATCCGGCCTTCAACCATTTTCTCTGCGATTTCTTTTGGCTTACCAGACTGCATCGCGATATCGATTTGAATCTCGCGCTCTTTTGCAATCACTTCTTCAGCCACGTCTTCTGGCTTCACGAATTGTGGGTTGCTTGCTGCAACGTGCATTGCAACGTCTTTACCCAGGTCTTCGTTACCGCCATTCAACAACACCAATACGCCGATACGGCCGCTGTGTACGTAAGAAGCAGCAACATCACCACCTTCGATAGTAACAACGCGACGAACAGTCATGTTTTCGCCGATTTTCGCAACTAGAGCAGAACGTACTTCTTCAATTGAACCGCCGTCGATTTGACGCTCGTTCAACGCTTCAACGTTGTTGTCTTTGTTTGCAAACGCAGCATTGATGATCTGGTCACCCATTGCTAAGAAGCTGGCGTCACGGGCAACGAAGTCAGTTTCACAGTTTAATTCAACTGCAGTTGCAACGTTACCTTCGGTTTTCACCAAAATCACACCTTCAGCAGCGATACGGCCGGCTTTCTTCGCAGCTTTCGCTTGACCGCTCTTACGCATGTTCTCGATCGCTAGCTCGATATCACCGTTTGCTTCTTCAAGTGCTTTTTTACAATCCATCATGCCTGCGCCAGTACGCTCGCGCAGTTCTTTAACCATTGCGGCTGTAATTGCCATGATACTATCCTCTGTGTTCAGGATTCATGTCCGGCCCGGACTAATTCCGGACCCCGCGAAACTCATTCAAAAGGTCTTTCAAAAACGGCCTGTTGTCAGGCCGTTTTCGTGGGACTTACTCTGCGCTTTCGTCCGCAGCTTCAACAAAATCGTCAGCTGGAGTGACTTCTGCACCACCCTTCTGACGGCCTTCGTTGATTGCAGCAACCGCAGCGTTCAGGTAGCACTGAATCGCACGCATCGCGTCGTCGTTACCAGGAATGACATAGTCAACACCGTCTGGTGAAGAGTTGGTATCAACAACAGCAACCACTGGAATACCAAGGTTGTTTGCTTCTTTGATAGCAATGTGTTCGTGATCGGCGTCGATAACGAAGATTGCATCAGGCAAGCCGCCCATATTCTTGATACCGCCAAGGCTCTTCTCAAGCTTTTCCATTTCGCGGGTGTTAACCAACGCTTCTTTCTTGGTCAGCTTTTCGAAAGTACCGTCTTGGCTTTGTACTTCAAGTTCTTTCAAACGCTTGATTGATTGACGAACTGTTTTCCAGTTGGTCAACATACCACCTAACCAACGGTGATTAACGTAGAACTGATTTGAAGCAACTGCTGCGATTTTAACTTGCTCTGAAGCTGCACGCTTAGTTCCAACAAACAGGATTTTGCCACCGTTCGCTGCAGTGTGCTGCAGGAAGTCCAACGCTTTGTTGAACATAGGAACAGTAGTTTCCAAGTTAATGATATGGATTTTGTTGCGAGCACCAAAGATGAACGGCTTCATCTTAGGGTTCCAGTAACGAGTTTGGTGACCGAAGTGGACACCTGCTTTAAGCATGTCACGCATTGACACGTTTGCCATGATATTTTTCCTTTTTAGGGGTTAGGCCTCCACATATCCCATATTGCGACCCGAGAAAACTCAAGCACCCC
>JAMCWV010000035.1:1662-8976 GCA_023481025.1 Gammaproteobacteria bacterium | reverse complement strand
AACCTATCGCATGGGCATAATCATCGATCGCCGTCATGATTGCCGGGGTTCGGTTCGGTGCAGCGATCGCCCCAAGTTGCATGGCAGCACGAATTAACGCGCCAGTTTTTAGATGATGAATTTGTTCTAAGGCTTCTTGTGTTTGAGCATGACCAGTCGCTGCGATGTCGAGTGCTTGGCCACCACACATGCCTAAATGGCCACTCGCGTGAGCCAAAGCGGCAACCATCTCCAGTTGCTGTGTGGACGACAGAGCCGCATGCGGCAGGGTCAATAGTTGAAAAGCCATGGTTTGTAGCGCATCGCCGGCAAGAATTGCGGTTGCTTCGCCGAACTTCACGTGGCAGGTTGGCTGGCCGCGCCGTAAGGCATCATTGTCCATCGCCGGTAGATCGTCGTGAGCGAGCGAATAAGCGTGAACACACTCAATTGCAGCGGCGGGAGCGTCAAGTACATCAAGTTGCGCGCCGAGCATTTCGCCAGTGGCATAAACTAAAAAGGGACGTATGCGCTTACCACCAAGAACGGCACTGTAGGCCATCGCTTGCTGTAACTCAGCGGCAGGACCTTGTTGTTGCAGCGCATTTTGCAGCCAAGCGACATGGCGCTCGCGATAAGACGCCATTTGTTGCTCTAATTGTGCAGACATTGCCGACATGAAAACATCCTAATCTAAATTAAAACGGCAGCCCGTCTTCGTTGTTTCCTGCAAGTGCTTGCAAAGATTCATTGCCATTCTGCTGCAGTAATTGTTGAACGCGCTGTTCAGCTTTACTCAGCTTATCTTGACTCACACGGGTCAAAAGGACGGCACGCTCAAACTTTTGTAATGAGTTCTCTAAGCTTAAATCACCGCTTTCTAATTCTTTAATAATGCCCTCGAGCTCTTGCATCGCTTGCTCAAAGTCGAGTTTATCCGCTTCTTTCTGACTCATGATGCTTCATTGTCCTCAAATTCGAATACTGAAATCTGAATCTGTATAAAATACCACAGCATGGCCGAGAACGCAGTGTTAAAAGGGTGTAATCTTTTGGCGGTACTGTCGATAAAGTGGCCGCATGAGCAAGCTTTCTGCTATAATTTTGCGCTTTATTTTGCGCTTTATTTTGCTCGTCGCTGGGGAATCCATGAAATTTATCGTCCGCTTGCATGCCGAAATTACAATTAAGAGTAAATCGGTGCGCCAACGTCATCTCAAAGTGCTGACCGGAAATATCCGCACTTTGCTTAAACCTTTGCATGCATCGATGCGTGTCCGTAATCACTGGGACCGGATTGAAGTGCATCACGATGACGAACCACAACTCACTGCAGCGACCATTCGTCATTTAGGCCAAATCCCCGGTATTGCTTATTTTGAGCAAGTTGTTGAGCACCCGTTGACCGATTTCGCCGAGTTATTGGAGTGGATGCTACCGCTGCAAACGCAACGGCTGCAAGGCAAGACATTTGCTGTTCGCGTCAAGCGAAAAGGTCGCCATGAGTTTTCATCCATGGATATGGCTGTTTATTTGGGCGGCGGAATTCGGGCCCGGGTGGCAGATACCAAGGTTCAGTTGAAGAATCCGCAGGAAGAGCTCGTCATTCATGTGATCGAGGATCAGGTTTCTTTGGTGCAACAACGTTTCCCAGGACTTGGTGGCTTTCCGTTACCGACTCAAGAAACAGTGCTGTCTCTGATGTCCGGTGGGTTTGATTCAGCAGTGGCTAGTTTTCAAATGATTCGCCGCGGTGCTCGCACGCATTTTTGCTTTTTTAACTTGGGTGCAGATGCTCATGAAGTCGCTGTGCGTGAAATTGCCTACTTCTTATGGGAAAAATACTCAAAAACCCATGCGGTCAAATTTGTTACGGTGGATTTTAGTGAGGTCGTCGCCCAGATTCTCGAAGCAGGCGATCAAGGCACCTTGGGCGTGCTATTGAAGCGGGCGATGATGCGTGCAGCCGGGCAAGTCGCCCAGCGACTGAACGCTCAGGCGATCGTTACCGGTGAAGCGGTCGGTCAAGTTTCCAGTCAGACATTGAGCAATTTGCAATTAATTGATCAATCAACCGACGCATTGATTCTGCGCCCGTTAATTGTTCAAGATAAACAAATGATCGTTGATTGTGCGCGAGCAATCGGTGTCGAAGCTTTGAGTGCTGCGGTTCCTGAGTATTGCGGCGTTATTTCAAAGCAACCCTCGGTAAAAGTGCGGCCAGAAGTGATCGCAGCAACCGAGCAAACGGTATTACCGGATGCATTAATTGCGAACGCAGTAGCCCAATGTCGTGTCATCGACATCCGCGATGCACACTCGGCACAACAGGACACGCTTGGACCGCCTGTTATTCGTTCGAGTGAAACCTTACCGGCCGATGCGGTTATTGTCGACGTGCGTCGCGACGAAGAGCAGGAAGATTCTCCACTCGAGGTGCCCGGACACAAAGTTTTACACATTCCCTTTTTCCGTTTGGCCAGTAAACAGGATATGCTAGACAAATCCAAAGCCTATTTTTTGTATTGTGATCAGGGTGTGATGAGTCGCTTGCAAGCGGTGCAGCTGCAGGAGCAAGGATTCGACCGCGTCGCAATTTTTGAAAGACCTTAAATGAATTAGCAAAGAGGATCAGCAGTTGCGATTTTGGCGAATCACATTTGTACTTGTGTTGGTAAGTATATCGATTTTGTTTCTGATACAGTCGCCGCCGACGCCAGCTCAGGTTTCCCGTTTTGCGCACGCCGATAAAGTCGCGCATTTCGCGTTGTTCTTTATTCTTGCTGGTTCGTTACACTTAGCGTTTCGGCCGCGCGTATTGCTTGGCCTTACGTTATTGCTCATTTATGGGATAGTCATTGAAGTCGTACAGCATTATGTGCCGGGTCGCGGCGCTGATGTTTGGGATGTGGTCGCCGATATGGCCGGAGCGGCGAGCTTCTACTTGTTGCGGTTACTCGTATTGTGGCCGCGTCGGCGGCGTATATTACGGACCTAAGGCAAATAAAAAACGTCGCTAATCGCGACGTTTTTTGATTGAGCCTACTTTTTCAGCTTTTTTCGATTTTTTGTCTTTCTTCTTCTTTTTCTTTTTCGCCGGTTTTTTATGTGGATCCGGGAACTTGAACTTTGGCTTCAATTCTTGAATCACGCGACGTTCTAACCGTTCGCCTAAGTAGCGTTCAATGCGGCCAAGGTTTTCGGCGTCATGCGCTTCGACCAAGGAAATTGCGGTACCTTTCTTACCCGCGCGACCAGTACGGCCAGTACGATGCAGGAAGGTATCGCCTTTGCGAGGCAGATCGAAATTCACCACTAACTCAACATCAGGGATATCTAGCCCACGTGCAGCGACGTCGGTGGCAACCAGAATTCGTTGGCGAATACTGTGAAACGATTGAATCCGCTTTTGACGCTCGTCTTGTGGCAATCCGCCTTCTAACGCTGCGGCACCATAGCCTTGTGCGCTGATAAACTGCGCGAGTTCATGCGCACGTTCACGTTTTCGCACGAACACAAGGATACGACCGTTGTATTCGCGTAACAGTTGCAGCAAAAGTTGTTGCTTATGCTCGAGGGTGTCAGCAACGTACATGCGTTGCAGAATTTTGCCACGCTCACGTTTAGGCGGGTCGACATTAATCAATGCTGGGTCATTGAGTACTTGGGTACTGAACTTCGCCAGCGTATGACTATCAGTCGTCGCTGAAAACAACAGACGCTGCTTAAGATACACAGCCTCATTCATGATCTGTTGTACTGGTTCTTTGAAGCCCATATCCAACATCCGATCGGCTTCATCAAGGACAAGAATTTCTAGCTCTTCGGCACTGAATTTTTCCTCGCCAAGGTAATCAAGTAAGCGCCCTGGCGTGGCAATGATGATATCTAAATTTTGCTTTAAAGCACCGGTATGGCTACCGAAATTAACCCCGCCGGTAATCGTCAGGCAGCTTAGATCAACAGCCGCACAAAGCTGCTCGGTGATTTTACCCGTCTGCTCGGCAAGCTCTCGGGTGGGAGCAAGAATAAGTACGCGCGCATGCCCCGGATTTTTCCGCGGGAAATCGACAAGATGCTGAATAATGGGCAAGACGAAAGCTAAGGTTTTGCCTGTGCCTGTGGGTGATGAAGCTAATACATCACGACCTTCCAATGCGAGTGGAATAACATCTTGTTGAATGGTCGTCGGCTTCTTTAAGCCAAGATCCAGGAGGATATTAACCAGTTCTGGTTCGAGTTCAAGGGAATCCCAATCAGGCGTCATTTGGTCTTACTCTCCTGTAGCCGATGCGTCGGTTAGTATAGCATTAAGCTGGTTGAGCAGCTGTTGAAACTCTTGACTCATGATGGCGAAGTCGGCATCTAACTGCTCAGCACGCGTTTCGGTCTCGTCTGCATCACGGGCGTCTTTGATCACGTCGAGGAAGCGAATGCGTTTAATCGCATAGTCGTGCGTGAGCATGAAACTAATTCGTTCGCCCCAATTTAAGCCTAACTGCAAACACAGTTTATTGTGTTCTAAATGCAAGCTGATTTCGTCACTGGTTAAGTCGTGATCTTTAAGCTTGACGACGCTCTCTTCTTCACCCTGACCACGCAGTTCAGCATCGGTACCCAGCTCGAACGGCGGTGGTGACTGCTTCGATTTTAACCAGTCGGTAAAAAAGAATTCTGCCGAGTTCTCTGGGCCCCAAGGTCGAATCGGTAACGAGCCTAAACAGCTACGCAGCAGAGCCGTGACTTCTTCGGCACGACTCGCACTCGAGGCGTCGACGAGCACTCGCTGTGCCTCTAAATCGATCATTAACCAAATCACCGAATGTCGACTCAGAGCCTGCGGTAATAAGCGCTGAACGACGTCTTCCTTCGTCGCTTGCAGTTCTTTGCGCGGCATCGGGCGGGCATGTTCTTGTAGGTAAGCTTCGCGAACTGCATCCAATTCAATCTGCACCGCGCTGGCGGGCATCACTTTTTCTTCTTTCCGTGCGCAAAGTAATAAATGCTGCCCAACTTGAAGAACTAACGGAGCCTCTTCGTCATTCAACGGCGACACCCAGCCAAAGCTCATTGGCTCATGACGGGCGCACGGAGAAAAACGACGTTCCTCCAGTTGTTTTTCAGCATCTTCTGCCCAAGTGAATGGTTGGGTAAATTGGTAAACGCGTAAATTCTTAAACCACATGCACTACAACTCTCGATGATTCCAAATTAATCCGACATCATACCGAATATTTAGTCTTGGTTTCGAGTTCTTTTCGTATTGTTTTGGCTGAATTGCAACGCCTGTTCTAACTCAAGGTTGCGTTGTTTTAATTTCGATGCAGCGAAACGGCATTGACGAATTTCTTCTTCTAATGCGTCTTGCCTGCTTTGCAGGGCTGCTCGACGCTGTTCGAGATCGAGCATCAGCTGACTAATGCCAACTGCTCGACGCTGTTCGAGATCGAGCATCAGCTGACTAATGCCAAGCGTTTTTTCGGTGATTTCACGCTCGAGCTGACTGTTTTGTTCGTCGAGTCGCCGGTTCAAATCAGACACTTCACGTTGGGTGACTTCGCGTTCCTCTTGATGTAAACGTAGGCGCTGGAGGAGACGGTTGTAGGTGATCTCCAGCAAGGTAAACTCATTCGCTTGGCCTTTCGGCAAATGGATTTGCGAGCCTTCTGGATCATCGGGGTTAAATTGTCGAATTTGTTCAATGAGCTGCGCAAATGGTCGTTTAAGAAAGAGGCGAAAGGCTAAGGTGAACAGAATAATGAGTAGTGAGCTCTTGATGACAGCAGCAAAGACCAACACCATGAGACTAGGTTTGAGCCGTTCAATGGTGATTTCGCGACTGGAGAATAAGGTGACATCGCCCACCATTTGTGAGCCGCCGGCAAACTCCCAAACTAACGGACTAAAGTAACCAAAGACGCCTTGATGCTCGATCACGCCCCCGATGTCGGACATCTGTTTCAATCGTTCTTCGGAAACCACTCGACCGCCGCTGTAGACCACATTGCCTTGATCATCGCGCAAGATAATGCCGCTAATAGAAGGAATATTGGTCATGCCCATGGCTAAAGACTCAGCCTGTGGGGTATTAAATTCCCACATGGCGCGCGCGAAGCTCGCTGCAAACGTATGGTGTTGATGGCGAATATCGTTTAAAAGACTGCTGCGCGTGTTGTTGTATTCAAGACCAACTTGCACCGCGGTGATCATGAGGGTGAGCAAAAAATAGACGGCCAGCACACTGGTCAATAACACCCGACTGATGCTGTTTTGTGGCTGAAATTGTGCTGGGTCAGTTGCGTTCGACAAGAATCGGCACTCCAATGACAAAAGCGAGATATTCTCAAACTTCAGTTTATTGGAATTATGCAACCAATGCACACACTTTACAGCCCTCTGTTGTCTGCGTGAAAACAGTTTAATATGAAATATTTATTTCAAATAGAAGACAGTCGATTATAATTCATTCATATCGACTTTCTTGCTCTGAATTGGACGATTCCCATGCTTGGAAATACACGTCAAACGCTTTACGCATCACTACCCTTATGCTTGTTGCTTGCGAGTCACACTGCAGTCGCCAGCGATCCAGACATCGGCTTTTATGGGCGCCTTCACGTCTCGAGTGACTATCTCTATGACGGTGAAGAAGGCGGATTAAACGTCTCCAATAACAGCAGTCGATTGGGACTGACGTTGGATTATAGAATTGACGACCAACTGCAGCTTATCGGCCAAATTGAACGTGGTATTGATGTCTCTGAGGGGAGCAGCACGATTACAGCGCGCAATACGTTTGTTGGTGTTCGCGGTGACTGGGGCACGCTCCGAGCTGGTTACTATGACACGCCGGTGAAGCGTATTATTAATGCGGTCGAGCAGTTCCGAGACCAAGTCGGTGAAGCGCGTAATATCACTCGCAGTGGTGAAATGCATTTCGACAAACGCTTTAAAAGCGGTTTACATTACACCACGCCGACATGGAACAATGTTACTGTCATGGTGCATTACGGAACTCACGAACTCAGCGGAGCGACCACTGACAATGAACATGATGCGTACAGCACCTCAGTGACGTATCAACGCAATGAGTGGACCGCCATCGCCGGTTATGAGTCGCAAAGTCGTCCAGACCAAGCCAATCTTGAGGCGTTTCGCTTGGCACTGATGCGCAAGTTTGAGCGTTGGAACCACGCTTTGTTTTATCAGCACGCCGACGGTATGGCGACGGGTAAACAAGAGGTTTATGGTTTTACCTCGAGCTACGGATTAACCTCAGAGTATACCCTCAAGGGCCAAGTGTTTTATCGTACAGCTGACTTAGTCAGTGGTCGC
>JAMCWV010000035.1:0-1652 GCA_023481025.1 Gammaproteobacteria bacterium | reverse complement strand
AATTCGAAAGTAAACGTCTATCTAACGTTATCGCACACGGACAATGCTGAACAAGCAACAGCAAATGTTTCAGCAGGCGGGCATGGTAAAACAATGACCATCGAGCCAGGTCAAGATCCGTTTGCCTTGGCGCTCGGTTTGCGCTGGAATTTCTAGGTTGTTGAGTAAAGTCATAAAACTGTCACACTCACGTCGCATAATGGCCTAACTTTATGATGATTGGGTGAATAAAATGCCAAGCAAAATTTTGATTGTGGAAGATGAGGCGCCAATTCGCGAGATGCTCGCGTTTGTTATGGAACAGCATGGCTACCAACCTATCCAAGCAGGTGACTATCAACAGGCCCAAGAGAAAATCGTGGAGCCTTATCCAGACATGGTATTGTTGGATTGGATGATTCCCGGTGGCAGTGGTATCCAACTCGCACGCGCATTGAAGTCGAAAGAACACACTCGTCATATTCCGATCATCATGCTCACTGCTCGTGGCGAAGAAGAAGACAAGATTAAAGGTTTAGAGGTCGGTGCAGATGACTACTTAACCAAGCCGTTTTCCCCGAAAGAGCTCGTTGCGCGCATGCGGGCGGTGTTTCGACGGGTGTCGCCGACGAATCTCGACGAGCCGATTGATATCGAAGGCTTGGTGCTGGATCCCGTTTCACATCGCGTATCTGCCAATCAAGAAAGCCTAGACATGGGACCGACGGAATTTCGCTTATTGCATTTTTTCATGACGCACCCGGATCGGGTTTATAGTCGCGAACAGTTGCTTGACCACGTTTGGGGTACTAATGTGTATGTCGAAGACCGCACGGTCGACGTACACATTCGCCGTTTACGAAAAGCCATTGAGGCACATGGTCACGATCGTTTAGTGCAGACAGTTCGCGGTGTCGGTTACCGCTTTTCGGCTCGTTAAATGGAACGACACTTCACCCTAGCGCGACTTCTAAAAAGACTCCTAGTGTGGGTGATGCCATTTGCACTAGTTGGTTGGCTGCTTGATTTACTTTGGCCTGCTTTAGCGGTCGCGTTTGCGAGTGCCGTGATTTGGCACCTCTTCTATTTTCATCGTTTAAATCACTGGCTCTGGCAGAGTCGAACTATGCTGCCTCCGCAAGCGCCCGGAGCATGGAGTGATATTTATGACGGTATTTATCGAACTTTACGTCGCGCCCAGCTAAAACGCCGACAGTTATCAATACTGTTGCAACGCTTTCGCCAAGCTGCAGAATCCATTCCAGACGCCGCATTTGTGATTGAAAGTGACGGCACTTTGGTTTGGAGCAACAAGTTAGCACAAATCTACTTTGGTTTGCGCTGGCCGACAGACCGCGGAATTCGAATTACCAACTTGATTCGCTATCCACGTTTTCTTAGGTACTTTGAAATTGCTGACTTTGACGAACCGATCACGATTTTAGACCCCGTCGGTGAACAGCGCGAAATTGAAATGCGCTTTATGCCCTACACGGACACGCAGTTGCTCGTCATTGCGCGTGACATCACACAACTTCGCAAGCTTGAACGGTTACGCAAAGACTTTGTTGCCAATGTTTCACATGAATTGAAAACGCCATTAACGGTCATGAATGGCTACCTTGAGTTGCTCCAAGATCCTGAAGATGTTCCGCCGGCAATGGTGAAGAAAG
>JAMCWV010000151.1 GCA_023481025.1 Gammaproteobacteria bacterium | reverse complement strand
CTGGGCCGTAGGTCACCGCAGCAACGCCAAGCACAACAAGAACAACGCGAGCAATTGAACGACTTGTTTGAAACGGCGAAGGTGTACCACCAAGCGTGGGAAAGTGGTGCGCAGCAACGTGTTGACCAGCGTTGGGAAGCCATGCGTGCGCTGTTCAAAGGCGAGCAAAAGCTGTTTGTTCACGCCGATGACCGCCGTCAAATTGAACAAGTTCTCGCCTTCAATGAAGCCTATGGCTTTGAACTTGTGATTGTTGGTGGGCGGGACTCGTGGATGATCGCCGATGAACTCGCTGCTGCGGATATCCCCGTGATATTTGGTGCCGCATATGGTCTGCCTGCACGAGTTGATGAAGCCTATGACACTGCATTTAGCACACCCAAAGTGCTGGCAGAAGCAGGCGTCGATTTTGCAATTGCGTATCCGGGCTTTTGGGACGTGCGCAACCTTGCGTTTGCAGCCGGTAACGCTGTGGCCTATGGCTTAGACTACGACCAAGCGATTGCTGCGGTGACCTACGGCCCAGCGAAAATCCTTGGTGTCGATGATCGGTTGGGGAGCCTTGAACCGGGTAAGCAAGCGACCTTGATTGTTTCCCAGGGAGACGTACTGGACCATCTTGGTCAAGACATTCAGTACATGTTCATTGACGGTCGTTTGGTCGATTTAAGCAACCGTCATTGGCAGTTGTACCAAAAATATCAAGAGCGTATCGCCGCAGAATAACAGCGAACTGTGTGTCTTTGCGTGGTAATTCGAAAGCAGTGTTGACGTGAATCACGTTAACACTGCTTTTTTCTTGGTATTTTTTGTTCTTCACTGGCAATGTCGAATTGCTATGGTTATGCTGAATAAAGAGATCTGAGTTTTCATAGGGAGTATGGCGCATGTCATTAACAACCGAGTACGCCAATGAAGGCAAGCAATTCATTATTCATGTAACGGGTCGTTTTGATTTTTCTCGTGTTCAAGAGTTTCGCAAGTCCTATGACGGGATGAAAGACTCGGTTCGGCAAGTCGTGATCGACTTTCGTAAAACAGAATATATCGACAGTTCTGGGCTCGGCATGCTGCTCAATATGCGCAAGTCTTTAGGCGTCGACGGACGCAGTTATTATTTAATTAACTGCAGCGCTAGCGTACGCAAAGTTCTTGATATTTCGCGCTTTGATAAACTGTTTGTGATCGACTAATGAATGCGCAAATCCTGCTTGTGAGTGCCGACGAGCAAGCTAACTTTCAGGCGCTCGAAACGTTACAGCATTCGGTTCATTATCAAGTGCAAACATGTTCTCTGGCGCAAACCCAAGAAGCGATTAGTCAGTTTAATCCCGACCTTTTACTATTTAATTTAGATTTCACCACGCGCACAGACTTTTCGTTTTTCGCCCCGCTAAAACAAAGTTCGACACCGCTTTATTTGCCTTTTATTGTCATTGCCAGTGACCTCGACGAAGAAATTCAGCAGCGGGCATTGCGGGCGGGCGCTGATGACTTTTTAGTCCCACCATTTAGCTCAGCGATGTTGTTTGCAAAAATTGAGTCGCATTTGCGAACCCGCCAATTGAGTCAACGTTTAGTTGAGAAAAAAGAAAACTTGGCCTGGTATCAAGAGCGTTTGCGGCACGAGCATTTAATTGTCCGCAATATGTTTAATAACGCCTTGAGCCGCAACCTGAAAGACTGCGAGCAAGTGGAAACTCTTTTGTTGCCGCTCTCTTCGTTCAATGGTGATTTATATCTCCTCGCGAAAGGGCCGCTTGGGAATATTTACTTATTACTCGGTGATTTTACCGGGCACGGCTTACCGGCGGCGATTGGCACCTTGCCGACTTCGCAAACGTTTTTTGCCATGGCAAAACGCGGTGCACCCGTTGGTCAAATGGCTCATGAAATTAACCAACAGCTGCATAAATTATTGCCTGAAAACATGTTCCTCTGTGCGACCATTATGGAACTATCGGCATCGGGAACACGGATCAACTGGTGGAGTGGTGGGATGCCGCCAGCATTGGTGATCGACGAACAAGATACGATCAGCATGGAGTTGACGCCACAGCATTTACCGCTGGGTATATTACCGCCGCAAGATTTTGAGTCTGGCATTACGATGACGCGGTTAGAGCCGGGCTCGCGAGTGATGTTGTTTACCGACGGTGTGGTAGAGATGGGAATCGGCCAAGGTAAACCGCTTGATTACGACGACTTTTATCAAATTTGTCGGCACAGTCGCTGGGATATGGCGGAAATTAAGCAGCGGTTGGAATTGGAAGCCATGCAGCGGGGCGTTAATGATGATTTGTCGGTGATGTTGGTGCATTGTGTGCCGACTGGCTATGCACCGCGCAGTACCGAAGAAAAGCTGCCATCTTTACCATTTGAAATACGGGTGCATTTAACACCGAACGATGTTCGCAGTGTCGATCCGGTCGCGCAGCTATTACGTGGGTTGTCGCAGCTCGAGGGTTTTCCTCATTTTAAAGCTCGGCTCTATACCGCGCTTTCGGAAGCCTACAATAATGCCTTGGATCACGGATTGCTGCGGCTGTCGTCTGAGTTGAAGGACACGCCGGACGGTTTTGAGCAGTATTACGAGGAGCGTAATCGTCGCCTTGGTAGTTTACAAAGTGGCGCGATTGATATCACGCTTAGCTATCAACCGCCAAATCGGTTTTTACGGGTGTCTGTCAAGGACACGGGCCCGGGCTTTGCGACGCAAGCACAATTTACGCAGCGCAATACCTATAGTTTTGGTCGCGGCTTATTACTAATTAAAGAGCTCGCGAACAATATTCATTGGTTTGACCAAGGCCGAGGCATTGAGTTTGAATTCCAGCTGTTTGATGACGGGGATGCCGGGGTGGTTAACCACCAGCCAGCTTGACCTTAAACCCTTGTTGCTCAAGGTAGGTTTTGCAGGCATCACGTTGGTCGCCTTGAATCTCGATCGTGAAGTCTTTCACACTGCCGCCGACTCCACAGCGCTGTTTGAGGGCTTTGGCCAGTGTTTTCAGGGCGTCGGCGTCGAGTTCTAAGCCACGAATCACGGTCACACCTTTCCCTTTGCGTCCTTTTGTTTCACGTTGAATACGCACAATGCCATCGCCTTTTGGTGGCTGTTGGGTTTCTTTTTCTGGCTCAATTCGCCCGGCATCTGTGCTGTATACCAAGGTTGAGAGTTGATCGCGTAATGACATGATTGGCTCCGTATGAACGACTCGCGGATTTATTTGACAGAACTTATAGATACTGACACTCTTAGGTCATTATAGAATATATCGACCACGCCAAGAAAGATAACGTTATGAAATTACAACAACTGCGTTATATCGTTGAAGTGCTGAACAATAAGTTGAATGTGTCGGCCACCGCAGAAGCTTTATATACTTCCCAGCCGGGCATTAGTAAGCAAGTTCGCATGCTTGAAGACGAACTTGGCGTGCAAATCTTCGGCCGAAGCGGCAAGCACTTAACCCACGTTACCCCCGCCGGTGAGGATGTCATTCACATTGCCCGTGAAATTCTAACCCGCGTCGAGGGCATCAAGGCCGTTGCAGCTGAGCATACGCGCCCAGATCAAGGTAATTTGAATATTGCGACCACGCATACGCAAGCTCGCTATGCGTTACCGGACGTGATTCGTGGTTTTATGGGCAAATACCCGGATGTGTCACTGCATATGCATCAGGGCTCGCCAGAGCAAATTAGTGCCTTTGCCGCATCTGGAAAAGCGGACTTTGCCATAGCGACTGAAGCACTGCACTTGTATCAAGATCTAATCATGTTGCCGTGCTACCACTGGAATCGCAGTATTTTAGTACCGCCTGGGCACCCTTTGGCGGAGCTGAAGAAAGTGAGTATTGAAGCGTTGGCCGAATATCCATTGGTAACCTATGTGCATGGCTTCACGGGGCGCTCACGCTTAGACCAAGCGTTTAATCAAGCGGGTTTAAAGCCGAAAATCGTCTTTACGGCGACCGACGCTGATGTAATTAAGACCTATGTACGGATGGGGTTAGGCATTGGTGTGATTGCCACGATGGCGTATGAGCCGAACAAAGACAATGACCTAATCGCGTTACCGGCGGACCACTTATTTGCACCGAGCACCACCAAAATTGGTTTTCGTCGCGGGGTGTTTCTGCGTGGTTACATGTATGATTTTATTGAGCGGTTCGCACCGCATTTGCAACGACAGGTAGTGGATCACGCAGTGTCGCTGCGTGACAACGACACCATTGAGAAATACTTCAAGAATTTGCAGTTACCGACTTACTAAACTGCAGACCGATTCGAGACATTCGTTAAAAAGCCGTGTCCACTGAAGTGATCACGGCTTTTTAGTGATCGAAGCAGGGCAACAATTAACACTCAACACTTAACACTCAATAATGTTAACCGCCAAGCCTCCCCGAGCAGTTTCTTTATATTTGCTCTTCATGTCATTGCCGGTGTCCCACATGGTTTTAATCACCTTGTCGAGAGAGACTTTGTGCTCACCACTGCCACGCATCGCAAGGCGCGCGGCGTTAATGGCTTTCACCGCTCCCATGGCGTTGCGTTCAATACAAGGGACTTGCACAAGACCACCGACGGGGTCACAAGTGAGACCAAGGTTATGCTCCATGCCGATTTCAGCGGCGTTCTCGACTTGGCCAATATCGCCGCCCATGAGTTCAGCTAGCGCGCCAGCAGCCATTGAGCAGGCAACGCCGACTTCACCTTGGCAACCAACTTCTGCACCCGAAATAGAGGCGTTCTTTTTGTAAAGAATACCAATCGCTGCAGACGTGAGTAAGAAACGGGTGACAGCGTCACTGTCGAGCGGCTGAATGAACTTGTCAGCGTATTTCATGACTGCTGGAATAATCCCAGCGGCACCATTAGTTGGTGCCGTCACGACGCGGCCACCGGCAGCGTTCTCTTCATTGACGGCAAGGGCAAACAAGTTGACCCAGTCCATCAATTGCATCGGGTCGGCTGACTTCTCAGTTTTTAAGCGTTGGTAAAGATCCGGCGCGCGGCGACGAACTTTCAGGCCACCCGGCAAAATTCCCTCGGTTTGAATGCCGTTGGAAATACAATCATCCATCGTTTTCCAAATGTGCATCAAGCCGTCAGTGATTTCTTTTTTACTGCGAAACACCATTTCGTTGTGCATCATGAGTGTGCTAATGCGCATGCCGTTTTCTTTACACTTTTGAATCAGTTCGTTGGCACTGTCAAATGCATAGGGAATCGGCTTAGAGCTTTGCTCAATGGCTTCTTCTAAGCTTTCGTCAAAATCGGCATCGCGGACAATAAAGCCGCCGCCGATGGAATAATACAGGTCTTTAAAAAGGACTTCGTCACCTTGATAGACACGCAATTCCATGGCATTCGCGTGCTTGGGCATGGTTTTACGGCGATGAAACGTGATCGCGCCTTTTGCTGGAAACGGGATCTCGTGCTCGCCAAGCAGTTTTAAACGTTCTTGTTTGGCCACGTCGGCAAGAAATGCATCCACTTTACTGGTATCGACGGTTTCAGGGCTTTCGCCGGCGAGACCAAGAATGACCGCTTTGCCAGTGCCATGACCGACACCGGTTTGGCCAAGTGAGCCGAAGAGTTCGACTTCAACGGCTGTCACTTTATCAAGGCCAATATTGGTTTTCACGTGCTCTAGAAACTCGCGAGCAGCACGCATGGGTCCAACCGTATGAGAGCTTGATGGGCCAATACCTACTTTATAAATGTCGAACACGCTAATCATTACTTCTTACTCCCTTGATCTATTGAGCGATAGTGTGGGGATAAAAACCAATTTCTGCAAGTACCAAGCAACTGGTCGGTCTGCTAAAGACGATTAGGAACGGTCAAGTGTCTATAAATCCGGCAACTGCTGCACCAAACGCTGACGATCTGGATAAAGTTGATCGGCCAAGCGGCGAATAATCGCGGCGGTCGCGCCCCAAATCAGCTGACCTTCATACGGGATAAACACGAGCTCATGATACAGCAGACGTTTGACGCGTTGAGTATAGTAGCGCTCATGGTCGAGTAGAGTTGTAAGTGGAATGCGCAATATCTCGGAAACTTCGCTTGGATCCGGCTGAAATGTTAGCTCAGCCGGCAAGAAGCCAACATATGGGTGAATGAGTGAGCGTGATAACACCGGCTGGGTCGGCAGCTCTCCGATGAGGTCAATCTGCGTGGCACAAATGCCAAGTTCTTCTTCGGCTTCGCGTAGTGCCGTTGCCATCAAGTCAATGTCACTCGACTCTTGGCGACCACCGGCGAAGCAAATCTGATGCGCGTGCTGGCGCATATGGCCGGGACGCCGAGTGAGGACAAAATGCAGACCATTATCTTGTTCTTGCAACGCAACGAGTACTGCCGATGGCTTCAGCGGATGCGTAAGCCAATCAACGGTGGGTCGTGTGCTTAAAGTGAAACGTTGTAAAAACTCGTTGCGGTCCATTATCAGCTCTATTTGTTTTGCGCGATGCCAGTGTTCAATTTAACTTACCCGGCTCGACTGTGCGAGTACAGGTAGGATTTTCGCGACTTTGTCGAAGGTTTCTTGATACTCGCGCTCGGCGACCGAGTCGATGACAATACCGCCACCCGCCCAGCAATAGATTTTGTCCTGCGCACAGCACAAGGTCCGAATGGTGATACTGGTGTCGCTGTGGCCGTGCAAACTGAAATAACCTATGCTGCCGCAATACACTGAACGTCGATGCGGTTCCAACTGTTCAATGATCTCCATCGCTCGAATTTTCGGAGCACCAGTAATAGACCCACCTGGGAATGCTGCTGCCAGCAGGTCGAGCGGCTGGGCCTCATCGGGGAGTTGACCGACAACCGTGCTGACCAAATGGTGCACGGCATTAAAGCTTTCTATCGCAAACAGTTTTGTGACCTGAACTGAACCAGGGGCACAAACACGGCTTAAGTCGTTGCGCAGTAGGTCGACGATCATCAGGTTCTCCGCTTGATCTTTCGGTGACTGACGCAGGGTTTCTATTTGCTTCTGATCGTCTGCTGGGTTTTGCAGGCGTGGCAAGGTCCCTTTAATCGGTTTGGTTTCAACGCGACCATCGGCATCGACTTGCAGAAAACGTTCCGGCGATAAGCTTAAAATGGCGCCTTGTGGCAGCTTGATCCACGCCGAAAATGGCGCGTGATTCGCCGAGCGTAATTCGGTATAAGCCTGCCACGGATCGCCTTGGTAATTAGCCTCGAAGCGTTGGGCTAAGTTAATTTGATAACAGTCGCCGGCACGCAAATACTCATGTATCTGGCGAATGCGGTCATGATAGTCGTCGGCGCTAAGGTTGCTGTGCCAAGCCGTGGTGAGTTGAAAACGACTCTTTGCTACGGTGTGCGCTGGGCGCCAAAACGCTTCTGGTGATTGGGTGTCGTTAGCCGGCTGCAGGGCAAAGCATCGTTGTGCTTGATGGTCAATAATTAAGGCATGCAGGTAATAACCGACGGCTAGGTCGGGGAGGTCAATGTCTTGTTCGGCACAATTCGGAAGCTGCTCTAAAGTGCGTCCAAGGTCATAGCCAAATAAGCCCGCAAGTCCGCCTTGAAACGGCAAGTGTTGATACTCAGTCGGCAATGGTTGCAACGTTTGTGCAGCGAGAAACTCACGGAGTTGTGTGAGAGGTTTGCTGGCGTTGGCTTGGTCTGAGGAAGCTGGCCAAGTAAACGTCTGTCGCGGCTGGCGCAAGAGTATGTCGTAGCGGCTATTCGGATGCTTGGCATCGGCTGAATCGAGGAGCATGGCCCACGATTCATGGGCGAACGGCTGAAAGAGCGCGAGGGTGTCGTGCCAGTCCGCGTAGGGAAGCTCGCTAACCTTGAGTTGCACTAATTTTGTGTGCAAATGAGTCGCTGGCACAGCAGTCGATTGCATGAACAAGTTGTCTCCGGATAAACCTGCTGCTCTGGTTTGAATACTGGCAGCGCTGTGCATAACAGAGTATCATAAAGGCGATTCTCCAGCACAGTCTATCACCGCCGAAAAAGAGGTTTGGCATGGCACTTATTCGACAACAAGATTTTATCGATAGCATCGAAGATGCACTGCAATTTATCTCCTATTATCATCCCCTCGATTTTGTCAACGCCCTCGCCGAGGCTCACGCGAAAGAGCAAAGCGAAGCTGCAAAAAATGCAATTGCACAAATGTTGGTCAACTCACGGATGTCCGCTCAAGGTCACCGACCTTTGTGCCAAGACACCGGTATTGTGACCTGTTTTGTGAAAGTCGGTATGGACGTGCAATGGGATAAAACGGACATGACAGTCCAAGACATGGTGAATGAAGGAACACGCCGTGCCTATTTGAATCCAGATAACCCACTGCGGGCTTCCATTGTTGCGGATCCTGCCGGAGGGCGGAAAAACACCAAAGACAATACACCCGCTGTCGTTCATATCGACATGGTTCCCGGTGGTCACATTGAAGTTGCGATTGCGGCCAAAGGTGGCGGATCTGAGAATAAAACCAAGATGGCGATGTTGAATCCAAGCGACTCGATTGCCGACTGGGTGGTGGAAACTTTGCCCAAAATGGGTGCGGGCTGGTGTCCGCCGGGCATGCTCGGTATCGGTATTGGTGGTACCGCAGAAAAGTCTGCGGTGTTAGCCAAAGAATCGTTAATGGACCCGGTGGATATTCAAGAGTTGATCGCTCGCGGTCCAGAAACTGCGGAAGAAGAGCTGCGGTTAGAGATTTATAACCGTGTGAATCAGTTAGGGATTGGTGCTCAGGGCTTAGGTGGCTTAACCACAGTGGTTGATGTAAAGATTATGTCGATGCCAACCCATGCGGCTTCCAAGCCCGTTACCATGATCCCGAACTGTGCGGCCACGCGTCACGTTCACTTTCACCTTGACGGTACGGGTCCGGCGAATCTGCAACCGCCGAAGCTTGAAGACTGGCCAGACATTACCTTTGAAGTGGGTGACAATGCACGCCGCGTGAACCTTGACACCTTAACCGCTGCCGACGTACAGGATTGGAAAATGGGCGAGACTGTGCTCTTATCCGGTAAGCTGTTAACGGGTCGTGATGCCGCTCATAAGCGCATTAAAGACATGTTAGACAAGGGCGAAAAACTGCCGGTCGACTTCAGTAATAAGTTTATTTATTACGTTGGTCCTGTTGATCCGGTTGGTGACGAAGTGGTTGGCCCAGCGGGTCCAACTACGGCAACCCGCATGGATAAGTTCACGGATTTAATGCTCGAGCAAACCGGTATTATTGGCATGATCGGTAAAGCCGAGCGTGGTCCGCAAACGGTTGACAGTATTGCCAAGCATAAAGCAGTGTACTTAATGGCTGTGGGTGGTGCCGCTTATTTAGTGGCGAAAGCGATTAAACAAGCCAAAGTCGTCGCGTTTGAAGATCTTGGTATGGAAGCCATTTATGAGTTTGAAGTGGAAGACATGCCGGTGACGGTGGCTGTGGACAGCGATGGGAATAATGCGCACCAAGCTGGTCCGGCGATTTGGGCGGTGAAAATCGCTGAAATGGAAAAATAAGCACCACAGAAAGCTACTTAAAACGGAACTCTATGTCGCTGACGAATGATTTGTTCTTGATCTTACTGGCTGGCATCGCACTTGGTGCGGTGCTTGTCGGTTTGCCTCTCTGGCTGAGTCGCCGGGCACTGAACCGCGAGGTGGCCCGCGAGCAGCTGCGTCAGCATGACCAAGTGCTGCGCTTGCAGGACGAGCAGCTGAAATTGCAGGAGCGCTTGGAACAAGAACAAAAAGAAGCGCAGCACTGGTATACCGAGCATGAAAAGCTGCTGGTTGCGCATCAGCGTGAACAGCAGCACTTACAAGAAAAAATTGGTTTATTGGAAAAAAGTGAAGCGCGTCTTGAGAAGGAATTTGAGAATTTAGCGAATCGTATTTTCGAACAAAAAACCGCAGCGCTCGAACAACGGCAAGAAAAATCATTAGCGTCGACGCTGAGTCCACTGCAGAAACAACTGGAAGGTTTTCGCCAACAAATTGCCCAGCAGTTTAGTGACGAAACTAAGCAGCGTGCTGGCTTACAACAAGAAATTTCAAGCTTACGTCAGCTCAATCAGCAAATGAGTGCGGAAGCCGAAGCTCTCACGCGCGCTTTAAAAGGCGATACTCGTCAGCAGGGGACGTGGGGCGAAGTGGTGCTCGAACGTATTTTGCAACAGTCGGGATTGCGCGAGGGGCGTGAATACACCATTCAAAGTCAACATCGCAATGACGATGGTAAGCGTTATCGTCCAGACGTGATTGTGCACCTACCGAAAGAGAAAGACGTCATTATCGACTCCAAAGTGTCGTTGTCTGCGTACGAGCGCTACTTTAACAGCGACGATGACAGCGTTCGCGAGCAGGCGCTGAATGAGCATGTGCAGTCGTTGCGGAATCATATTCGTGAGTTAGGCAAGAAAAGCTATCAGCAACTTGACGGTGTGCGGACGCTCGATTACGTCTTGTTGTTTGTACCGATTGAACCGGCGTTCTTGTTGGCTGTTGATCGCGACCCAGAGTTAATAAAATTAGCCTTAGACCAACACATTATGCTGGTGAGTCCGACTAACTTATTAGTGGCACTGCGGACCGTGAATAATATTTGGCAGTACGAACAACAGAATCAAAATGCGCAACGCATCGCCCAAGATGCCGCGCGCTTGTATGACAAGTTTGCAAATTTTGTCGACGACCTACAGAAAATCGGTCAGGCCTTGGATGGTACGCGCAAACACTGGGACGCGGCTATGAATAAACTCAGCACGGGGCGCGGTAATCTATTAGGGCGCGTTGAGAAGTTTCGAGAGTTGGGCGTACAGCCGGCCAAGCAAATCGACCGGCAACTTTTAACCGATGAAGCAGACAACGAATCAGAAGGTTAAACCGACCGTTAGCATGATTCCGGACGCGCCAAATAAGGTCATTTCCGCACTCACTTGCTTATATTGAGCACCCAACATGGGAATAATCGCTGGTGCAACTCCCAGGTTATTGAAGGGAATTTTGTACTGATACTCGCCTCGATAGCCATGAATGAAACCACCAGTAACTTTCAAATAGGTTTGAATGTACTCGTTGCTGACGAGGTTTTGGCGAACGCCTGCATACAGATAGGTGGTGTTTTGATGGAATGAGTTGCGAAAGAACGCAGCGCCCACTAGCGGTCGCGCATAATCGAAGGCGTCATGAAAACGCTGAGTGCGCTCGTCTGGCAAACGCTTACCATAGACCTCAAAACCGACTAAGTTTTGATGATTATTGTGTTCAGGTTTCGGGTTAAAGTGTGTGGTCCAAACCGATGTTTGCACTTTGTAGTAATAATCTTCACTGCCGTCTTGGCTGAAGTCGAGCCACGAGAAATCCAGCGATGCCGCCTGCGCCGACATGCTGGTCAAGAATACCGCGGTTCCCACAATGAGCTTTTTCAACCTCATAACACTCTAGCTTCCTTAAACATCAGCTTCCTTAAACATCCGATTCCTTAAACATCCGACCAGATCATACGTAAAGCGGCGCGCTCTGCGCAAGAAATTGATTGTAAGTATTTGTACAATTGTTGCCGGCCGTGACACTTCGCTTTACACTGAGCTTAAGCACGATTAACTGTCTTTGCTTATAACAATACTAATAACAACACCGATAACCTGACCAATAACAAGAAAAAGCTGTGACATCATGCGCTTAAAACACATTAAGCTTGCGGGCTTTAAATCGTTTGTGGACCCAACCAAAGTCGCTTTTCCCGAGCAGATGACTTGTATTGTTGGGCCAAACGGCTGCGGCAAATCCAATGTTATTGATGCAGTACGCTGGGTGTTGGGCGAAAGTTCAGCGAAGAACCTCCGTGGCGATGCGATGACGGACGTTATTTTTAACGGCTCGCAAGCGCGAAAACCAGTGTCACAAGCAAGTGTTGAACTTGTATTCGACAATAGCTCAGGGCGTATTCAAGGCGAATTTGCAGCGTTTAACGAAATTTCAGTGAAGCGCGTGGTTACCCGTGAGGGCCAGTCGATTTATTTGCTGAATGGAGCCAAATGTCGCCGTCGTGATATTACCGATTTATTTTTAGGGACTGGCCTTGGACCGCGCAGCTACGCGATTATTGAGCAGGGCATGATCTCGCGCTTAATTGAATCGCGGCCGCAAGAGTTGCGGGTATTTATTGAAGAAGCCGCAGGAATTTCGAAGTACAAAGAGCGCCGCAAAGAAACTGAAAGCCGCATGAACCGGACGCGCGATAATTTAGAGCGCCTCACAGACGTCCGTGATGAACTTGGGCAGCAACTGGCTAAATTGCAGCGACAAGCCGCAGCAGCCCAGCGCTATAAAACATTAAAGGCCCAAGAACGCGAACTCAAAGCTCAATTGCAGGCACTGCGTTGGTTGCATTACCAAGCCCAATGCGATCAACTAGAGCAGCGTGTTCAGGCTGAAGAAACCGAATTACAGCGTTGGGTGGCCGAGCAACGAGGCAGTGAACGTGGACAAACTGAGTTGCGCGAACAAGAGGCGCAATTCAAACAAACCGTTGATGATATTCAGCAACAGTTTTTCCGTTTAAATACCGAAACCACGCGCATTGAGCAGCAAATTCAGCATGGCCGGCACATGCAGCAACAACGGCAGCAACAGATTGAGCATCAACAGCGGCAACTAACCGACCTGATTGAGAGTGTTCGCGCGGATCAAGAAGAACGCGAACAGTTGCAAATTGGTCGCGAAGATCTCGATTTGCAATTGCATGAACAAGCCGAAGTGAAGCTGGTGGCGGAAGCGCAGGTTGATAGCGCTGAGGAAGCGTTGCACAGCTGGCAAGACGCGTGGCAACAGTGGCAAAACCGGCAACATGAAAGTCAGCGTGAACATGCCTTGCAACAAGCAGAAATTAATGCCGCTCAGCAGTTAATCAGCCGTTTAGAAGCGCGGGCGCAAGCCATTGCCCACGAGCTCGCTGAAATTCCAACCCTAGAGCCGGCGCAGCATGAGGCACTGGCAAGCGAAGTGGCCGCGTTACAAGCAAAGCAAGCAGCTCTGCGAACTGAACTGCAGCAGTTAGATGCAACAAAAACCGCTACACAAGATCAGTTGCGCCAAGCGCAGCAACGTTGTGCCGAGCAGCGTCAGCGCAGCCAAGAGCTGGCTGGACAAATTAGTTCACTAAATACGTTGTTAAGTAGTCATGGTCAGGCCGAGACGGACGCTACTCATGTGGCGGGTATGCTCGGTCGGTTGCATGAGCTATTGTGCTTATCTCCAACGCATCAAGCCGCAGCGGAACAGGTGTTGGCCCCGTTCTTGGGGTTACCAGTTGTTGCGGCAAATGCACCATTCGTGGCGAACTCGCTACAAGCGACGGCGGGATTCAAAGCACCCGCCTATTCGTTGGCTGCCAGTCAGCAAGGGGACTGTGCGCAGCTGCCATTGCTGGCGCATTTTGCTGTTGCTGAGCATGAGTCTGCGGCGCAAACCTTGCTGGCAGATCATGCTGAATTGTTAGCCGTTCTTCTGCCCAACGGGGAAGTGCTTGGGCGGGCGTGGTGGCTTGGTCGCAGTGAACGCGAAGGGCCGTTGCAATGGCAACAGCAACTGAATACAGCGGAGCAAGCACACGCGGCAGCGATGGCGGCGACAGCAACTGAGCAAGCCCAGTGTGATGCGCTTGAAGAAGAATTACAGCTGAGTCATGAACAACGTGAAGCGTTGCAACAACAGCTGCATGAACTAGCAGCTCACGTGGCGCAGAAGCAAGAACGGCTCGCGGCCATTGAACAGCAACAGCAAACGGCGCAAAGTCGGCGTGAACGTTTAAGTGCGGAAGCTGACGATGTGGCTTTGCAATTATTGTCACAACAAGAGCGCATTGAACAAGCAGAAATAAAACGACTGAATTTTGCGGAGCGCTCGTTTGAAGACGAACCGGAGCTCGAGCGCTTGCAGCAACGCGGTGACGATTTGAAGCTTGCGCTACAGCAGCAAAAACAGGCGTTGCAAGCGGCGCAGCAAGCTTTTCATCAAACGCAGTTGCAGCATTCCCAGTTGACCTCACGGCTACAGCACCTTGACCAAGCGATTCAGCGTAATCAGCAGCAGCAAACGACATTAAATGAGCATTTAGTGGCGCTCGAGAACAGTCAGGAAGAGCAAGCCGATTTAGAACTCTTAGGTGAGGAGCTTGCGCAGAAGCTGTTAGCCCGTGAAGAGGTTGAAATACAGCTACAAGAGGCGCGTGAGCGTCTTGCCGGTGTGAGTGAGCAATTGCACGTGTTGAATCAAGGCCAAAGTGCGGTGCTCGAGCGCATCGCGCGGCAGCAGGAGCGGGTGCAAGCCGGTAAACTTGAGTTGGCGAGCGCTCGTGAGCGCGGTCATGCGTTGCTCGATGCACTGCAAGAAATGGATATTGCCCTAAAAAATGTGCTTGAAACCATGCCAGAAGACGCGGAAGAGAAGGCCTGGCAGCAGCAGCTTGAAGACACCTCGCGCAAGATTCAGCAGCTTGGTGCAATTAACTTAGCGGCACTCGAAGAAGTGGAAGTGCAAGCCGAGCGCAAAGCCTATTTAGACGCTCAACATGAGGACTTAACCGCGTCCTTGACCACGCTTGAAGATGCCATCAAGAAGATTGATCGCGAAACACGGCAGCGCTTTAAAGCAACCTTTGATCAAGTGAACAGTGACCTGCAACAGCTCTTCCCAAAAGTTTTTGGGGGCGGCCAAGCCTACTTGGACTTAACCGAAGACGATTTATTGGAAACCGGCGTGACGATTATGGCGCGGCCACCGGGGAAAAAGAACTCGACGATACATTTGTTGTCTGGTGGAGAGAAGGCGTTAACCGCGCTAGCACTTGTGTTTGCAATTTTCCGCCTCAACCCAGCGCCGTTTTGTTTGCTCGACGAGGTCGACGCGCCGCTTGATGATGTGAACGTGGGGCGGTTCTGTCGCTTAGTTCAAGAGATGTCGCAGTCTGTGCAGTTTATTTACATTAGCCACAATAAGATTGCGATGGAAATGGCGCTACACTTGGCGGGCGTGACCATGCAAGAGCCGGGTGTGTCGCGGTTGGTGGCGGTGGATGTAGAAGAAGCATTGGCGATGGCCGACGCCTAATCCTGCGCTGATTAGGGGTGCGCGGGCCGGTAATTTTGTGCGATACTCGCACGAGAACAATAACGCTTAACGTTAGGCAACGTATAAAAATAGGTAACAGCAACAATGGATAACTTACGGGTCGTTCTTATTCTCGCCTGCATCGCGTTAATTATCGGCTTGGTCGTGCATGGCCTGTGGACGTTGCAGAAAAATAGCCGACAAGGACGAGCGAGCCGAGAGTCGTTGCAGCGTAAGCGGCAAGATTACGCCGGTGAGCAAGCTGACTTATTAGACCAACCTGAACGAGATGCAGGCGCGCAGGCGCGTGATTTTGATGATCTTGGCATCGGTAAAGTGAAAACCCGTAAGCGGGGTGAGCGTGAATATGCGCCTGCGGCTGAGCCCGTGAGCGACTTCAACGCCGAATCAAGTGTTGATTCTCTAGTTAAAAGCATGGCGAGCGCTAAAGACTCTGGACAGCCAGACACCGAGCAGGTTGCACCGGAAAAGCCGGCATCTGCCGCCGCACAGAGTGACGCCAAAGCAATGCCAGCAGCAATGAAAGCCAAGGACGACAGTACGCCAAGCGATGAAGTGCCTTCAATTCGGGCGCACCGAGATGATGCAGCAAATGAGGCAGAGCAGCTGGCGATTGGCTTACCAGACGCGCACGAAGGCGAAGAAATTCCAGAACCACCGAAAGAAGAAGTGATTACCTTGTATGTGTCCGGCGATATTAAAGGCCAAGTTCTACTGCAAACCGTTACTGAGCTCGGAATGAAGTTTGGTGAGCTGGACATTTTCCATCGTTATGAACAGCCTTCAGGGCGTGGGCCTCTGTTATTCCGTATGGCCAACATGTATAACCCGGGTACCTTTGACCTCGATAACTTAGAGAACTTTACCGCGCGTGGTGTCGTGTTATTTATGACCTTGCCTTTAAAGTATGACGGTCATAAAGCCTTTACCATGATGTACAATGCGGCGAATAAAATTGCTGACGCCATGCCACGCGCAGCCGTGCTGGACGCTAATCGAAACCCGATGACGAAACAATCGGTGCAACATACCTACCAGAAAATTCGTGAGTTTGAACGGCGTCAAAAGATCGCTGGCTTGCGCCAACAGTAAGCTAGACCGAGCGTTAACTCATAGCGCAGAGAGGGTGTCGGCGTTCGGCACCCACTTCGCTAACAACGAATTGAACCAGTGAAAGAGAGTCCTTCGATGACCACGAAGCAACCCGATCTGTTTGCCGAGTCGCCTGCTGATTCCGACGCGGCTGCGAAGCAGGCTGAAGCCCAAATTACCGAGCTTCGGCGGCTGCTGGACCAATATAATTATCAGTATTACGTTGAAGATAATCCGAGCGTGCCTGATGCGGAATACGACCGATTATTTCGTCAATTACAGGCACTTGAGCGTGATTTTCCCGAATATTTTTCAGCGGCATCGCCTACCCAGCGGGTCGGTGCTGCGCCTTCAGGCGCCTTTGCTGAAGTCGAGCATGAAGTGCCAATGTTATCACTCGACAATGCCTTTGCTGCTGACGAAATGACGAATTTTATTCGTCGTGTGCAAGAGCGCTTAGGAACCGACGATCAATTGACCTGGTGTGCAGAACCGAAGCTTGATGGCTTGGCGGTGAGCTTGCTGTATGAGCATGGACAATTGGTGCGGGCAGCAACGCGTGGTGATGGTTACCGTGGCGAAGACATTACCGCCAATGTGAAAACAATTCGTGCGATTCCATTGCAATTGCGCGGCGACTTTCCAGAGCGACTGGAAGTGCGTGGCGAAGTCTATATGACGCGCGCTGGTTTTGATGCGTTGAACGAAAAGGCGCTGGCCAATGGCGATAAAGTCTTTGCTAATCCGCGCAATGCAGCAGCGGGCAGCTTACGCCAGCTCGACTCGCGGGTCACTGCAACGCGGCCACTGGCGTTTTATGCGTATGCGATGGGAACAGTGCAACCGGCGCGTCAGCTTGACGATGATAGCCACTATCAACGTTTGCAACAGTTACGCCAATGGGGTTTGCCGGTGTCGCCGGAGACTAAACGGCTGAACTCAAGCAGCGCTTGCTTTGATTACTATGACGATATTCTGGCGCGGCGCGATCAGCTACCTTACGAAATCGACGGTGTTGTTTTTAAGCTTGATAATGTCGATCAGCAAGAGGAGCTCGGCTTTGTGTCGCGAGCCCCGCGCTGGGCGATTGCATTTAAATTTCCCGCGCAAGAGAAAATGACCACTTTGTTAGAGGTGGATTTCCAAGTTGGGCGAACGGGGGCCATTACACCCGTTGCGCGTTTGCAACCGGTCGAAGTGGCGGGTGTGGTGGTGTCCAATGCAACCTTACATAACGCTGATGAAATCGAACGCTTAGGTGTGATGGTGGGCGATCATGTCATTATTCGCCGCGCCGGTGATGTGATACCGCAGGTGGTTGGGGTGGTGCTTGAAAAGCGTCCGAGCGACGCCCGTACGGTTCAATTTCCCGAAACTTGCCCAGTGTGTGATTCTGCTGTCGAACGTGTAGAAGGCGAGGCGGTGGCGCGCTGTACCGGCGGTTTATTCTGTGCGGCACAGCGAAAAGAGGCGATTAAACACTTTGCCTCACGTAAAGCCTTGGATATTGATGGGCTTGGAGACAAGCTTGTGGAGCTGTTGGTCGAACGTGAGTGGGTGAAAGACCCGGCTGATTTATTCCGCTTAACGGCGAAAGACTTTGCCTCGTTACCACGCATGGGCGAAAAGTCAGCTGAGAATTTAGTGCAGGCCCTCGCGAAAAGTCGACAGACAACGTTTGCGCGTTTTTTGTACAGCTTGGGCATTCGTGAAGTGGGTGAAGCAACCGCACAAAACTTAGCCAATCATTTTGGTTCGCTCGATGCACTCATGGCAGCGGACGAGCTGGCCTTGCAAGACGTTCCTGATATTGGTCAAGTGGTGGCAGCGCATGTGTATAATTTTTTCCGTGAAGCTCATAACCGGGACGTAATTGAACGTTTAGTGACTGGTGAGCAGGCGGTTTCGTGGCCGGATGTGCAAGTGAAAAGTGCCGATGAACAGCCCTTCAAAGGCCATACTTATGTGCTAACGGGGACGTTAACGGCGATGACCCGTGACGAAGCAAAAGCACGGCTGCAGGCGCTCGGTGCGAAAGTGAGTGGCAGTGTTTCGGCAAAAACCACGGCGGTATTTGCCGGTGAAGCAGCAGGCTCAAAGCTAACTAAAGCGGAAAGCTTAGGCGTACCGGTCTACACCGAGGACGATTTGCTGGCGCTCTTGGCGGAGCATGAGTAAGGTTTTAAAAAAATAAGCGCCGCAAGGCGCTTATTTTTTACTTCATTTTTTTACTTCATTTTGATTTTGGCTAAACCGCTTCTTAAAGCGACACTTGGGTCACGTCAACATGCAAGGTTAAACGTTGTCCTGGCTGCAGAAAACGGTCGCGGGAAATAGAATTCCAGCGCTCGATGTCAGCAACGGTCACCCGAAACCGACTCGCGATCCGTGCCAAGGAGTCACCACTGCGTACATTGTACTGAATGGTGCGCATGACCGGAGTGGTTCCTGCGGTTTGGGTGCTGCTCGCACTCGAAGTATGGTTTTGCCAGACCACAAGGGTTTGGCCAACACGTAAGGTGTCACCCGGTGCCATGCTATTCCAACGAGCAAGGTTAGCGACGGAGACACGATACTTACGGGCAATGTCCCATAAGGTATCGCCACGGCGAACGCTATGCTCAATGCGCTGTTGACCTTGTGGCCGGCTTTGGGTGTTGGCTAAACGTTGTTCGGCAGACAGGGTGTATTGCTCAAGCTCCTGGCTAGCCACAGGGATGAGTAAATGGTCACCTTGACGAATGACAGTCCCCGACAAATTGTTAATCTGCTGAATGGCGCGTACCGTTGTGTTGTAGCGCTGTGCGATTAGACCTAAGCTTTCGCCCGGACGCACTTGATGGCGCTGCCAGCTCAGCCAATCTTTCGGATCGGAATCTGCTAACGCGAGTTTAAACTGCTGCGCGCGCTCAATCGGTAACAATAATTTGTGCGGGCCACTCGGTGCGGTTGCCCAACGATTGTAGCCGGAATTAAAACGGTGTAAGTCTTCCAGAGTCATGCCAGCCATTTCGGCAGCGAGGGCTAGGTCGATTTGGTGTCCCACATCAACGATTTCCGTCACCGGTTGGTTAGGAATATGCGTCCATGTCACATTCCATTGCTCGCTGTCGCGTAACAGTGAAGCCAAAGCTAAGATTTTCGGCACATAGTTACGGGTTTCCCGCGGTAGCTGTAAGTGCCAAAAGTCGGTTGGCTTACCATCGCGTTCGTTACGGCGCATGGCGCCGAGCACACGTCCTTGTCCGCCATTGTACGCCGCCATGGCGAGTAGCCAGTCACCGTCAAAAGTTTTTCCTAACCGATCAAAGTAATCAAGAGCCGTGTGGGTTGCCGCCATCACGTCTCGACGACCGTCATACCACCAGTCAATTTCTAAGCCATAGTGGCGAGCTGTACTCGGGATAAACTGCCAAATGCCGCTAGCGCGACCATGAGAATAAGCAAACGTGTCGAAGGCGCTTTCAATCACTGGCACAAGGACGAGTTCAAGTGGTAAATCGCGGTTCTCGATTTCTTGCACAATTAAATGCAAAAAGGGTGCAGCGCGCTGGGCGACGCGGTCAATATAATTTGGGTGGCGCAAGTACCAATCACGATGCGTGTCGATCAGTGGATGCTCGGGAATCTCAAGTTGCATTTGCATACGAATGCGATCCCACAAATCGGCTTGCATGTCGGCTGGCAGCTGCCGGTCAATCGAGGGTAATTGCTGAAAGCCCGGATGAATCAGGGCGTACTGCTGAATCCCTTGCTCGCGCTCCATTTTCGGGGGCTCGGCTGGCTTTGTAGGATAGCCGTCGGCGCTGCGGTTGTCGGTTAACTGACAGCCGCTCAGAGCGAGAACGACCGCGCTCGTCATTAGAGTTTTTTTCATATCAATGCAATCTCATTAAAACTGGTCGAAATTTAGCCGCATTTACAGCTGAAAATCAATCATTAAATCTAAAAGTTGTCTTTCCATTGCCGTATTGCAGCAAACACTTCCGGTGCGGAGGAAAGTGATTTCTGACAGTAGCGTTCGGCGGCTTGATGAACCGAAGGCAAATGACAGCGTAAAAAAGGATTGGTTGCATGTTCACACGCTAATTCGCTTGGGACGGTTGCTTGTCCTTGCTCTCGTAACGCTTTGACGCGGTCGAGACGTTGTTGTATGGCTAAATTATCGGGTTCGACGGCCGCTGCGAAGGCAAGATTAGCAGCCGTATACTCGTGGGCACAATACACTTTACAATCGGCGGGTAAATGCGCAATTTTTTGCAGTGACTGATGAAATTGTTCGGCTTCACCTTCAAACATGCGGCCACAACCGGCGGCAAATAATGTATCACCGACAAATGCAATGGCCGGGTTCACGAAAGCAATATGGTCGAGTGTGTGGCCCGGGCATTCGATGACTTCAAGTACGAGCTGGCCGCCGAGCAAGGTGACAAGTTCACCTTCTTGCAAGCGTTGGCTGACCGTTTCGACTTCACTCCTGGTGCCACTATATACTGGGCAAGGGTAATGGCTGAGGATCTCAGCGACACCGCCACTGTGATCCCAGTGATGATGAGTGAGAAGAATTGCTTCCGGTTGGCATTGATGTTCTTGCAACCAAGCCAAGACCGGCTTAGCATCACCAGGGTCAACGATCACGCAGGGAGCCGTTTCAGCGTCAGCCTGCGCAGAATCAGCCGGTGTGACACTGTTGTGCTCGGGGGCACGAATGACCCAGATGTAATTGTCCCGAAAGGCGGGAATTGCATCAATACGCATCGTTCCTCTCAACCTGTTATGCTTTGTAATTCACTCTATGTCGTTCGACAGTATAAAAGGATCTGCTATGTGGTTTAAACCAGCAATGCGGGATTATTCACAACCTTTACCTGAAAATTGGCGGGATATCCCCCAAGGTAAATGGCTGCGTGAAGCATTGCAGGACAGTCTTGAACCGCATTGGGAAACGGTTTTCGGCCATTACCTGCTTAAGCTCGGTGGTCTTAGTCAGGCAATTACGACGCCTTGCCGAATTCGTGAACAATATGTCATTTGTCCAAGTGTTCGGAGCGATCATGGCGCGAAAAAAACTGAACGGGCAGATCTAATTCAAGCCGATTTGTCGGCACTACCGGTGCAAGCGGACTCGGTCGACGCAGTATTTTTACCGTTTGCGCTGCAATATCACGAGAATCCACACGCGTTATTGCGGGAGGTTAACCGAGTCTTGCGCGCCGACGGGCATCTGATCTTGGCTTTTACCAACCCATTTAATCCCATGCAACTGGCTCGTTTATTACCGAGCATGCGTGCGAAACCGTTATGGAATTGTCGCTTGTTTAGTCAACACCGGGTGCGCGACTGGCTGTCGCTATTGCATTACGATGTCGTGGCTGTCGATTACTTTGGTGCCGGTGTACCATGGCGCCAAGACGGTTGCCCGGAGCGTGGTTGGCGGCGAGTCATGGAACTTTGCCCATGGCTACAAAGCGGCTACTTTATTGTTGCCCGTAAACGTGAGTGGCCGTTGACGCCGGTGCGCTTGCGTCAACAACGACAAGCACCGGTGCGTTCCGGTGCCATTGCGGTTGGCCGCGAGATGAGTCGTTAAGCGCCGTCTGGTTGATAGCCTTGGTCTTCCAGTAACTTCGTGCCATTCGCTGCATTCCGAGCAAGTTCATCACAGCGTTCATTTTGCGGATGCCCAGCATGACCCTTCACCCAATGCCAACGGACTTCGTGGCGGGCTTGTGCAGCGTCGAGGCGTTGCCACAGGTCAACATTCTTCACGGGCTTTTTTTGGCTGGTGCGAAAATTATTCCGCTTCCAGCCCGCCAACCAACGGGTAATGCCTTGACGAACGTATTCGCTGTCGGTCCATAAGTCGACCGAACAAGGGCGCTTGAGGGTTTCTAATGCCACTGCTGCGGCGAGCAACTCCATGCGGTTATTCGTCGTCAGGCGATAGCCCTCAGCGAGTTCCTTTTCGTTTTTACCAGCTTGCAAAACAATACCGTAACCACCTGGGCCCGGATTACCGAGGCATGAGCCATCGGTGTAGATTGTGACGAGAGTTTTTTGGGTCATGTAAATAACTTCATGGTTATGGCTGCGGCGCTTTGTTTTTTGCGAATGAACCGCTAAGATGCCTCTACTGAATGATTGCAAGAGTATAAGGTTTCGACCGCAAGGGCAAAATAACAATGACACAGGTGCAGCCAGCAACAATTGATCAATTCGCCGAACACTTTATTCCGGGTAAACGCCAGATTGTTTTAGACACGGAAACAACCGGGATTAATCCGGCCGACGGCCATCGCGTGATTGAAATTGGTTGTGTGGAAATGATCGGGCGCAAGCTCACCGGTCATCACTTTCATGTCTACTTGAATCCACAACGTTTCGTGGAAGAAGAGGCGATTAAAGTTCACGGTATTACCAATGAGTTTTTGGCGGATAAGCCGGTGTTTGCTCAAGTTGTTGATGACTTTCTTGAGTTTATCCAAGGGGCTGAGCTGGTTATTCATAATGCACCCTTTGACGTTGGCTTTCTCAATCATGAACTCCAGTTGCTTGGTAGTCATAAAGGGAAAGTTGCCGATTACGCCAGTGTCTTTGATACGTTAAGTTTTGCCCGCGAGCAGTTCCCTGGGCAGCGCAATAGTCTCGATGCTTTATGTAAGCGTTTCGATGTCGACAATGGCCACCGAACGCTGCACGGCGCATTGCTCGATGCCGAGATTCTCGCAGATGTGTATTTGTTGATGACCGGCGGACAACGCAAGTTGTTTCAAGCGGCGCAACAGCAACAGCAGCAGTCGGATGGTGAGCAAGTGAAGCGGGTGGCCTCGGCGGCCGCTTCGTTAAAAGTTGTTCGCGCGAGTGCGGAAGAGTTGCAAGCACACCAGCAGTATTTACAAGGCATTTTGGCTGACGCACCAGAGAAACACTGGTAATTGGTTAATGCAACGCCAGTTCGCGCTGCTTTTTTCTGCAATTGGCTTAAACGTGAGCAAACGAGCCAAAAAGTGTGAAAAAAGGGGTTGACTCAGAAGTGTCTCCCTCGTATTATCCTCGCCGCGTTGAGGGGAACAGCAAAAAGCAGTTTCAACAGCGTTACTTGACGGATGGAGCGGTAGTTCAGTTGGTTAGAATACCGGCCTGTCACGCCGGGGGTCGCGGGTTCGAGTCCCGTCCGCTCCGCCATTTTCAAGTTTCGTTGTGTGCCTTTTAAATTTCCTCAAGCAGTCTTGTCGTGGAGCGGTAGTTCAGTTGGTTAGAATACCGGCCTGTCACGCCGGGGGTCGCGGGTTCGAGTCCCGTCCGCTCCGCCATTTGACAAGACACAGTAGTAAGAAAACAAAAGTAAGAAAAGACATTACAGAAAACCTGAACTACCTCTTTCTGTAATGGTGCAAGACCAAGTGCAAATGGAGCGGTAGTTCAGTTGGTTAGAATACCGGCCTGTCACGCCGGGGGTCGCGGGTTCGAGTCCCGTCCGCTCCGCCATTTTGCCTGATCTAGTGCGTATCCTACGCAAACTTTATCCCTTAATATCAAATCGTTCGTATCTCTTTTTGGGCTCGCTCGTAGCGCCGAAATTCGTCCTTATTTTTCTCAGTTTCTCGCCGTCATTGCGGGTGACACCTGCGTCGCTTTAAGGCACAATGCAGAGTCTTCTCAGTAAAATAAAAACGACGAATTAGGACAACATGAGCTCTCCGGCGTTTGTACATTTACGCATTCATAGCGACTTTTCCATGGTCGACGGCTTAGCGAAAGTGAAGCCGATTTGCCAGCGCGTGGCGGCTTTAGAGATGCCAGCGATGGCGCTCACTGACGAAATGAACCTGTGTGGCTTGGTGCGCTATTATCAAACCGCACGTGGCCTCGGTATTAAACCGATTATTGGCTGCGACCTTAATGTGTTGTCGGACAACTGGCCCGAGGAACCTTTTCGTTTAACCGCGCTAGCCATGAATGACCTTGGCTACAAGCACTTAACCGAACTCATTTCCGCTGCTTATCAACGTGGTCACCGTGCCGGGAAACCTTGTATTGATCAAGTGGCTGGAAACTTGGGGGGGGAAGGGTTATTATTGCTGTCGGGCAGCAAAGACGGCGATGTTGGCCGCGCTATTTTGCGTCATCAGCAGAAGCCTCTGCATCAGAGCCTCGAGTTTTATCAGCAACACTTTCCTGACCGTTTTTATCTTGAACTCACACGCACGGGGCGAGCTGACGAAGAGCGGTATGTGCATGCTGCGGTTGAATTAGCCAGCGCGACGGATTTACCGGTGGTGGCCACCAATGCCGTGGTATTTTTAACCGCGGACGATTTCGAAGCGCATGAAATCCGAGTCGCGATTCATGACAGCTATACCTTAGCGGACCCTCGGCGACCACAACGTTACAGCCCGCAACAGTACTTGCGTAGCAGCGACGAGATGCAAGACTTATTCGCTGACATTCCACAAGCATTAGAAAACACCGTCGAAATAGCCCGGCGCTGTAATGTTTCGGTGCGCTTGAACGAGTATTTCTTACCAAACTTTCCAACGGGTGGGCTGACCGAAGACGAATTCCTTGTGAAAAAGTCACAGGAAGGTCTTGAAGAGCGTCTCGAATTTCTATTTCCAGACCCGGAAGTGCGCGCGAATAAACGCGGCGAATATGATGAACGCTTAGCGATTGAGCTCGAAGTAATTAACAACATGGGCTTTCCCGGTTACTTCTTGATCGTGATGGAGTTTATTCAGTGGAGTAAAGACAACGGCATTCCGGTCGGGCCAGGACGTGGTTCGGGCGCCGGCTCGTTAGTCGCTTATGCACTGAAAATTACCGACTTAGATCCGCTCGAGTTCGACTTACTTTTCGAACGTTTCTTGAACCCTGAGCGGGTGTCGATGCCTGACTTCGACGTCGACTTTTGTATGGATCGCCGTGACGAAGTGATTGATCACGTGGCTGAGTTGTATGGTCGCGATGCGGTCTCGCAAATCATTACGTTTGGTACCATGGCGGCTAAAGCTGTGGTGCGTGATGTTGGCCGCGTGTTAGGCCAGCCTTATGGTTTTGTTGACCGCATTTCGAAACTAATTCCGCCAACACCGGGTATGACGTTAGACCAAGCTTTTAAAGAAGAGCCGCGTTTGCCGGAACTCTATGACAGTGACGACGAAGTTCGTGAAGTTATTGATATGGCGCGCCGTCTCGAAGGGGTCACTCGCAATGCGGGTAAACATGCGGGTGGGGTAGTGATTGCCCCGACTAAAATTACCGACTTCACGCCTCTCTATTGTGATTCCGAAGGGAAGTTCCCGGTTACGCAATTTGACAAGAACGATGTTGAAACCGCAGGTTTGGTCAAGTTTGACTTCCTTGGCTTGCGGACTTTGACCATCATTCAATGGGCGTTGGACATGGTCAATGCGCGGCGACAAACCCAGAATCAAGCGCCAATCCATATTGAATCGATTCCGCTAACCGATTCACGCTGTTTTGAAGTCCTTAAACGCGCAGAAACCACTGCAGTGTTTCAGCTTGAATCGCGGGGCATGAAAGAGCTGATTAAGCGCCTGTTACCCGATAGTTTTGAAGATATCATCGCACTTGTGGCCTTATTCCGCCCGGGGCCGTTGCAGTCAGGCATGGTCGATAACTTTATCGACCGCAAACATGGTCGCGAAGAAATCTCTTATCCTGATTCGACCTACCAGCACGAAAGCCTCAAACCGATTCTGGAGCCGACCTATGGCGTTATCCTGTACCAAGAACAGGTCATGCAAATTGCGCAGGTGCTGGCCGGCTATACACTGGGCGGCGCTGACTTATTGCGGCGTGCCATGGGTAAGAAAAAGCCTGAGGAAATGGAGAAGCAGCGGAGCGTGTTCGAGCAAGGAGCCGCGGACAACGGCATTGACCCAACGCTGGCAATTAAAATCTTTGACTTGGTGGAAAAGTTTGCCGGTTATGGCTTTAACAAATCGCACTCGGCTGCCTATGCGTTAGTGTCCTATCAAACTTTGTGGATGAAAGTGCATTATCCCGCTGAGTTTATGGCGGCGGTGATGTCGGCCGATATGGATAATACCGACAAAATTGTCACGTTAGTGGATGAGTGCGAACGGATGGGGCTGAAAATTTTGCCGCCGGACGTAAACGTCGGTCAGCACAAGTTCTCTGTAGACGATGAGCAACGTATTATTTACGGAATTGGTGCGATTAAAGGGGTTGGTGAAGGTCCGATCGAATCCATTATTGCTGCGCGTGATGCGGGTGGGCCGTTTAGCGACCTTTTTGATTTTTGTAATCGCGTCGATTTAAAGAAACTCAATCGCCGGGTGTTAGAACGACTGATCCGGGCTGGTGCCATGGACCGCTTAGGTCCGCACCGAGCCACACTGATGGCAACACTCGATAAAGCCATGCGCCAAGCCGAGCAGCATGCGCATGCGGAAGCGGTGGGACAGGCTGACTTATTTGGCGTGCTTGCGAATGAGCCAGAAAACCTTGAACATGAATTTGAACGCGTGCCGCCATGGCCTGAAGCCGTTTGGCTCGAGGGTGAACGCGAGACTTTAGGGCTATACTTAACGGGACATCCAGTGAACCGTTATCGCAAAGAGTTGGCCCATTACACCAACAGTCGTTTAGCGGAAGTGGATAAAACGCGGAAGGGTGAGCAGGTTGCGGTCGCCGGTTTGGTGCTTGATGCCCGCTCCATGGTCAACAAAAAAGGCCAACGCTGGGGCTTGATGACCATTGATGATAAGAGCGCACGTTTGGAAGTGCGGCTGTTTAATCGTGAGTTCGAGCAATATGAAGCGCTGTTAGAAAAAGACCAAATTCTCTGGATAAAAGGAGAGGTACGATTTGATTCTTTCAGCGGTGGCAATACAATGACCGCTAGCGAAGTGATGACGCTCGAACAGGCGCGTGCACAATATGTTCGTGCGCTGGCGTTAACACTCGACTTCACCACCCCGAATACAGCAGCGCAAGTTGCTGAAAATCGGGCCGGGCGAAGTCGTGACGACACTGCGAACCAGCCGGCGAATGGCGGCTTGAGTGAACGGCAGCTTACTGAAATAATTAGGGTTTTACGCGAAGCTCCGCGAGGAACCTGTCCGGTGCATTTGTATTGTCGGATTGCCGGCGCAGAAGCACGACTCGAAGTTGGCAGTGACTGGTTTATTGAGCCAAGTGACGATGTCATCTATGAATTAAATATGCAGTTGGGCAGTGAGCAAGTCCGACTGTGCTTTGAATAAGTATTGGAAACCACGCATGAATCTAAATTTCTTAGAGTTTGAAAAGCCCATTGCTGAGTTAGAAGCACAAATTGATGAACTACGCGCAGTGGGCGCGAAAGGTGGTCTGGATATCGATTTAGAAAAGGAAGTCACGCAATTACAGAAGAAGCGTGGCGAGCTCATTGAGAAAATCTTCAGTGATCTTGGTGCTTGGCAGGTGGCTCAACTCGCCCGTCACCCATTGCGCCCGTATACGCTGGACTACATCAACCTGATGTTCACTGAGTTTGACGAACTTGCCGGTGATCGTGCATTTGCCGACGACAAAGCGATCGTTGGTGGCGTTGCGCGCCTTGACGGCAAACCGGTGGTGGTGATTGGCCAACAAAAAGGTCGCGAAACCAAAGAGAAGGTTCGTCGTAACTTTGGTATGCCAAAGCCTGAAGGGTATCGCAAAGCATTGCGCCTGATGGAAATGGCAGAGCGCTTCAAAATGCCAATTGTGACCTTTATCGACACGCCAGGTGCTTATCCGGGCATTGGTGCGGAAGAGCGTGGCCAAAGTGAAGCGATCGCACGCAATTTGAAAGTGATGGCACGACTGCGGGTGCCGATTGTTTGTACCGTCATTGGTGAAGGTGGTTCAGGTGGTGCACTCGCGATTGGTGTGGGTGACCGCGTGAATATGCTGCAATACAGTACCTATTCGGTTATTTCACCTGAAGGCTGTGCTTCAATTCTGTGGAAAAGCGCAACCAAAGCTGAACTCGCGGCGGAAGCGATGGGCGTAACCGCCCAGCGTTCATTAGAACTGGGTCTCATTGATAAAATCGTTGAAGAGCCACTCGGTGGTGCGCATCGTGATTACACCACAACGGCAGCGCGTTTGAAGCAGCGTATTATTGATGACCTCGCAAGCTTGTCAGGACTATCTGAAGACGAGTTACTCGAGCAGCGTTATCAGAAACTGATGTCCTTCGGTTACGTCTAAAAAGGAAACATCATGACGCAGAATGCGTCAGCAACAACTGATTTATATCCGCAATACTGTGATTTGTTGACGACGCTGGACTTGCCAGCGGGTCAGCAAATTGTGGTGGCGTTAGGCGGTGGTGCGGATTCGCAAACCGTGCTCGATTTAACACTGCGCTTTCGCCAAGACTTTCCTAACTATCAGTATCTCGCCATTCATTTAGATCACTACTTTCACCCAGACTCACCGCAATGGGCGGAGTTCCTGCGTACCTATTGCGCTCAAGCTAAGATTGAGCACATTGTCGAAGCAATTACGGTGCCTACGGGGAAACGGTTAAGCAAAGAAGAGCAGGGGCGCAACGCTCGCTATCAGCGTTTAGCAGAATTGACCGCCGACGACGCGGTTATTTTGTTGGGGCAGCATCGAACCGATCAGGTCGAAACCTTGTTGTTGCAATTGAAGCGCGGGGCTGGTCCGAAAGGATTGGCCGGGATGCAGGCGGTGGCGCCGTTTCGAGGTCAGCGGCGTTTAGTGCGACCGTTACTAAATGTAACCAAAACGCAAATTTATGCCTACGCCCATGCCCACGGAGTTGGTTGGATTGAAGATGACACCAACCAAGACACGCGAATTGAACGGAACTTTTTTCGCCATGTGATTATTCCGCAAATTGAAGAACGTTTCCCTGCGTTTCAGGCAACCGCAGCGCGGTCGGCCGCGTTTTGTGGCGAGCAAACGGAGCTTTTGGAGCAGTTGCTTGCGGATAAGCTAAAAAGCTTGGTAAGCGCGGAAGGCTGGTTAGAACTGCGCGACTGGTGGCACTGGGACGACAAACTGCAACGAGCGCTGCTGCGTGCTTGGTTGGAAACCCATGAAGTGACCTTGCCAAGCTCAGCAATTTTGCATGAATTACAAACTCAAATTCAGCGCAGTCAGCAAGGTAAACAAGTGCGAGTGCGCTGGGGCGGCGTCGAGGTTTACCGCCAGCAAAGATGGTTAAAAATCAACCGGCATAGCGCATCTGCCTAGTTACGAATTGTCAATGTCATCCCCTTATTGAATCATATACTGAACCATCGCTTGCTTTTCGCTGAAGAAAACACTTTCAGCGACCGATGACACCTGAGCTGGAATATATTTGCCTTCGATTCGTTTATACTGTCGCGAATCAACTAACGTTGTGACTATTTTATTAGTTTTTTGTGAACTAATGTCGTGTTTCTGGTCGTAATGGTGGGGTGTCCTGCTATGATGGAGACCTAAGTTCAACAAAATTATAACTATAGGCCTTCGGCTAACGGCTGCAGCTGTGCGCGCCACGCTGCTTTAGGGACGACTGACTAACCAGGGTTAAGCAATCCATGGCGATTAAAAAGCGACTTATTCTCATTCCAATTTCCATCTTAGTAGTGGCAGGCTTCGCCTATTATGCTTTGTCTAATATGCGCCAAGCACCGCCGCGTCAGGCGCCAGAACGTTTACCAGTATTAGTTGAATATACAGAAGTTCAGTTTGGTTCAGTGCGGTTTCAAGTGCCGACGCAAGGTAACGTCATGCCACGTTTTGCGACTCAGCTCACCGCAGAAGTTGGCGGCCGGATTCAGTGGGTGTCGCCAAAATTTGTTGCCGGCGGATTCTTCAGTAAAGATGAAGTGTTACTGCGCATTGATGATTTCGATTATAAAACGGCAGTTGAAGAAGCACGGGCTAATTTAGCGCGGGCGCAAGCCATGGTCGCTGAAGAGCGTGCGCGCGGTCAGGTTGCCGAAGCCGAATGGCGTTCAATTCAAGCGGGTGAAATTCCTGAGCTCGGTCTGCGCCGTCCGCAGTTGGCCAGTGAATTAGCGAATTTGCAATCAGCCCAAGCGCGTTTAGCACAAGCGGAGCGCAACCTCGAACGCACTCAAGTAAAAGCACCATTTAATGGTGTGCTGCAAAGCCGTAACGTTAATTTAGGTCAGTTCATCCCAGCGAACGCCAACATTGGTGCTTTTTTTGGAACTGATATCGCGGAAATTCGGGTGGCATTGTCGGAATTTGATTTGTCGTTATTACCGGACTTGTCTGTTCTCACCGCAGAAGACTCTTACCCTGAAGCGCTTCTGCGCGCTGAAGTGGCTGGTGAAACCCAAGAATGGCGCGGTCAACTCGTTCGAACTGAAGGTGTCATTGATGCCGATAGTCGCGTGACCTATGCCGTTATTGCTGTGCAAGACCCGTATAATCTCAATGGTGATGGCGATCGTCGGGTGTTGCCATTTGGACGTTTTGTGCGGCTGTATGTTCAAGGAATTGAAGTTAGCGATCTAGTGGAATTACCGCGTTACGCGGTCAGTAGCAATCATCAAGTTTGGGTGATTACACCGGAGCGAACACTTGAACTCCGTGACGTCGACGTTTTCCGTCGCGATCGCAATGCGGTATTTATTCGTGATGGTTTGCAGAATGGTGAACTCGTCATGTTAACGCAGCTCGAAAATCCGTTGAATGGCTTGCGCGTGCGAATTCCTGGTGAAGCAAACCCGCATGCGAGTGCGGATTCGTCGACTGCTGACTCGTCGACAGAAAGCTCAGCTGCAGACGGAGAATAACCATGCAACGGGAAACGGGGATTATTGCTTGGTTTACACGCAATCGAGTCGCTGCAAACTTACTCATGTTTTTGATTATAGTGGCTGGGATTGCCGCGGTTTTTTCGATTCGCAAACAAATGTTTCCGACGATCGAACCGAACACTATTATGGTGCGGGTGATGTATCCGGGGGCGGCACCGCAGGAAGTTGAGCAAGGGGTGATTATCCGCATCGAAGACGCCATCGATGAAGTAGAAGGCATCAAGCGGATTACCAGTAACGCCCGTGAAGGCCTAGGCACAGTTACGATTGAAGTTGAATCGAATTACAACGTCCAAGAAGTCATGGACGAAGTTCGCATGAACGTCGATGGTATTTCCAGTTTTCCCGCTCAAATAGAACCGCCGTTAGTTTACCGCATGCGACCGCAGCGACAGATTATTTGGATGTCGGTATACGGTGACTTAGATGAACGCTCGCGGAAAAACCTTGCCCGTGAGGTTCGTGACGAAGTTCGTTCCATTTCTGGCATTACACGGGCGACCGTGGTTGGTGCGCGTAACGACGAGATCGCTATCGAGATTTCTGAGCATGACCTACGTCAGTTCGGACTCACCTTCCAAGATATCGTTCAGGCCGTGCGCGGCACGTCAATTGATATTCCGGGCGGCACGATCCGCACTCCGAATGGCGATATTCTGTTGCGCGCCAAAGGACAAAGATACAGTGGCCGCGAGTTTGAAGACATCGTGTTGCTGCGCCGTCCTGACGGCACCCGGATTACAATTGGTGACATCGCAGTGGTTCGCGACGACTTTGTAGAAACTCGAGCATTTGCGGAGTTCGACGGCGGGCGGGCAACTTTTGTGCGCGTTGACTCCGTTGGTGATCAGAACGATCTGCAGATTGCGCGCTCGGTGAAGCGTTACGTTGAACAAAAACAAAGTAGTTTGCCGGCTGGTGTCTATCTTGATCACTGGGGCGATAGTTCCTATTACTTGCAAGGCCGTTTAGACCTGATGCTGAAGAATATGTACTTCGGTATCGCATTGGTTTTCCTTGCTCTGACACTGTTCTTACAGTTGCGTCTCGCATTTTGGGTTATGGTCGGCTTGCCGGTCTGTTTCCTTGGTGCGTTGGCAATGATGAATTTGCCGATGTTTGATGTGTCGGTGAACATGATCTCCTTGTTCGGCTTTATTCTCGTACTCGGAATAGTCGTCGATGATGCAATCATAATCGGTGAGAGTGCCTACTCCGAAATAGAGGCGCATGGTAAGTCCGAGGAGAACGTGATCCGCGGGGCCAAGAAAGTAGCCTTACCGGCTACGTTTGGCGTATTAACGACGATTGTCGCGTTTTTACCCATGCTCATGGTCGGTGGCACCATGGCCGGATTGTGGGAATCGATCGCCTATGTGGTTATTTTCTGCTTAATTTTCTCTTTGATTGAGTCAAAGTGGATTTTGCCAGCACACATCAATGGCATGAAGTTCAGTCGTACTGCTGATCAAAAGCAAAATGGATTCCAGCGCTTTCGGAATCGTTTTTCTGACGGCTTGAAAGTCTTCGTGGAAAAACGCTATCGACCGTTCGCAGAAAAATGCGTGCGTTTTCGCTACACCACAATCGCCACCTTTTTGGCCCTAATGATCATCATGATCGGTCTGGTTCAGGGTGGTTTTGTACGTTGGGTGTTCTTTCCGAATATCCCTAGTGACTTTATTTTTGCGCAAGTGCAAATGCAGCCGGGCACAAATGAAGAGCGTACAGCCGATACGTTGCGGCAAATTCGTCAGGCACTTTATGAGCTCAACGACGATTATCAGGCAGAGCATAATCAATCGATGATTCGCCATGTCAATGTGTTCTTGAACAGCGCTGAAGCCGGTCAAGTGATGGTTGAGCTTGAGAAGGGCGAGCGGCTGGAAGTGGATGGCTTGGCTGTGGTGAACCGCTGGCGTGAACGCGTGCCTGAATTAGCTGGTGTTAAAGAGCTGAACTTCCAAGGCAGCATTGGCGGCGGACCGTCGTTTGATATTGAGTTCCAACTGAGTGGCCGTAACCTTGACGAGCTCGCTGCTGCGGCGAGTGAGCTGCGCTTAGTGTTGGCCGAATACGGTGGTGTGTTTGATATCTCCGATACCTTCGGAACGCCGCGTGAAGAGATTCAATTACGCTTAAACCCGACTGCTGATGCAGTGGGCGTGACCATGCAAGACTTAGCGACACAGGTTCGCTATGCCTTCTACGGTGCAGAAGCCCAGCGACTGCCGCGCAATGACGAAGAAGTGCGAGTGATGGTGCGCTATCCTCTGTCTGAACGTCAGTCGATTGGCAACCTTGAGAACATGAAGATTCGCACGCCAGATGGCCGCGAAATTCCATTCCGAGAAATTGCCGAAGCACAGATAGCCGATGGTTACAGTACAATTAATCGTGTGAACGGTGTTCGCTCGGTAAATGTGCGGGCGCGGGTCGATAAAGAGCGCGTTGAGCCAAGTTCAATTGTGCGGGACGTGCGTGCGAATTACATTCCTGACATTCTTGAGCGATACCCGAATGTCCGTTTTGGTCTCGAGGGAGCAAGCTTGGATGAAGCCGAGGCGATCGGCTCACTCGCCTTTGGTGCCATGCTGGCCTTATTCGGGATTTATGCGCTGATGGCGATTCCATTAAAATCGTATAGCCAACCGCTGATTATTATGTCGGTCATTCCATTTGGTGTGATCGGAGCAATTTTTGGCCATTGGGTGTTACAGATGCCGGTGAGTATTTTAAGCTTATTCGGGATTATCGCCTTAGCTGGGGTGGTTGTGAACGACAGCTTAATCCTCGTCGATTATGTCAACCAGACACGAGACAAAGTGCGCGATTTACGTACTGTGGTCGTGAATGCCGGTTGTGCGCGCTTCCGTGCCATTGTACTGACGTCGTTAACAACCTTTATGGGACTCACGCCGATTGTATTGGAGCGCAGTATGCAGGCGCAGTTCGTCATTCCGATGGCGATCTCTTTGGCGTTTGGTATTTTGTTTGCAACGGTGATTACTTTAATTCTGATTCCGTGTTTGTATCTAGTGTTAAACGATATCAAGCAGATATTTGGACGCGGCCGGCCGGTGGTCATGGAAGAAAGTTTGAAGACGATGTAGCTTGATTCAGTGCGCGTCAGTCGCGGAAGTTAGGCAACGACACAATTTAAAAAGGGCAAAGTTGAATTTGCCCTTTTTTCTGTCACAAAAAAAGCTACACTGTTGGCCTAGACTAGCCCGTGAGCATTAGCCTGAAATTCGATGCCTGAAGCAATAGACACCACAGGGAGAACGATGAATGTTTAAAATGATTACGATTCCGCTCATTGACATCATTGCCTTAAGTTGGTTTATGGTCTGCTGGGTTGGTTACTCGTTTTTTGCTCGGAAGCGAGCTAAAACCTACTACTCACTGTCCAATATCCTCTGTACCTTGCGAGTTGAGTGGATGAACGCAGTGGTGCACAAAGAGCACCATATTGCCGACGCAGCGTTAGTGGGTAACGTTGAACGCACGGTGACTTTCTTTGCGTCGTCGACAATCTTTGTGCTTGCAGGTGTTCTTACCGTGATTGCATCGAATGATGCGTTTGTCCGCGTGCTTGAGCAAATACCGTTTACGACGGAACAAAGTCATGGCTTGGTGCTTGTCAAACTAGCTGGTATCGCTGGAATTATGGTGTTCGCTTTCTTTAAATTCACCTGGGCTGTTCGCCAGTTTGGCTTCGTTTCAATTCTGTTGGGTATGGCACCATCTATCTCTCGGCCCACCGTCGAAAAAGCAGAGCGCGATGCGTTTTCCCTCAATGCCGCAAAAGTACTCGACCAAGCGGGGCACGAATACAATTATGGCCTACGCGCTTATTACTTTGCATTGGCTTATTTATGCTGGTTTGTGAGCCCTTGGTTATTCATCGGCGCCAGTATCGTGGTAACCGCAGTACTGTATCGACGTGAATACAATTCTCGGGTTTTGCGGGCTTTGTTAGCGTCACAAGGGCTTGAACCAGGTCCAAAAACAGACGCAAACGCATAAATTCACACATTCTTTATTCGAGGAGTTTTCAACACCATGTTGCAATCTTGGCCCGAAGGCAGTTTTCTAGCATTTTCGCGACAACATGAATGGGGTGGGTTACCACAGCAGTCGACCACTTTAGGGAATGGCGTAGAGGTCATTCAGCATGACAGTGGTGTGATTGAGTTCCAGCCCGCCGCGAATACAGCGGAGCTTGATATTGTGTTGTCCTGCGCTGTGCATGGCGATGAAACTGCACCGATTGAGATTTGCGATGAGCTGATTAGCGCGTTAATGCGTGAAGAATTAGTCCCACAAAGTCGCGTGCTGTTTCTAATTGCCAACCCGGCGGCAATTAATCTTGGTCGACGGTTTGTTGAAGAGAATATGAACCGCTTGTTTAGTGGCGGCCACAGCGATGGTGACGGCTTAGTGAATCGCGAACGCCTGCGAGCGCAAGCACTCGAGGGCTTTGTTCTCGAGTTTTTTGCGGCAACACCCAATACACATACACGGATGCATTACGACTTACATACCGCAATTCGTGACTCGAAACATGAAAAATTTGCGGTTTATCCGTATCAGAATGGCAAACCCTATTCGGCGGCTCAACTGCGGTTGTTAGCAGCATTGGATGTGCCTGTGGTGCTTTTGCATGAAGGGCCGACGACCACGTTCTCATATTTTTCCGTGAATGCCTGCCAAGCACATGGTTTTACGGTTGAGCTTGGCAAGGTGCGTCCGTTCGGTGAAAACGATATGAGTCGCTTTGCTCAGACTAAAACGCAATTAACGACACTCATTAGCCAAGGCTTGAATACGAGCACCGCGCCTGCACTTGAGTCGGTACAAGTTTACCAAGTTCAACGTAGCATTAACCGGACACAGGACGATTTTCACTTAAATTTCCCTGACGATGTCGCCAATTTCACGCCGTTTTCGCGAGGTGATTTGCTCGCGAATGATGGCGCAACGCCTGTATATGCCGAGCACGACGGCGAAGCGATTATTTTTCCGAATGCAAAAGTGGCGATAGGGCAGCGCGCTCTTTTAACCGTGATGCCGGTTGACCTAAAGACACTCAGCATTAATTAAGGCATTGTTTTAGGCATTGAGCACAGAAGGCTTGGTAAGTGTTGCGCGGTACAACA
>JAMCWV010000265.1 GCA_023481025.1 Gammaproteobacteria bacterium | reverse complement strand
TAACCTCGCCCTTCTCAACGGTTTCGCCTTCAAACACGGCAATTTGACGCCATTTCGGGATCAGCGCTTCAAACGGATCGCCAGATTCCGGAGTAATCGTCAGGCGACGCTTACCTTTGGTCTCTTTACCGAAACTGATCACACCGCTGATTTCGGCCAGAATTGAAGACTCTTTCGGCTTACGCGCTTCAAACAAGTCAGCAACCCGCGGCAGACCACCGGTGATATCTTTGTTCGCAGAAGCTTCAACAGGAATACGCGCAACTACTTCACCCACGCCGATGGTGACGCCATCGTCTACGGAGATAATAGAGTTACCAGGCAGTAAGTACTGAACCGGCGTATTCGACCCGGAGACTGAAACATACTCACCAGCGCTATCCTGCAGCATAACCATCGGGCGCTTGTCACGACCAGCCATGGGGCGTGCGGCTGACTCAATAACCTCGATAGAGGAGAGACCTGTCATCTCGTCGACGCTACGGTGCATGGTGACACCTTCGTCAAGGTCGATGAACTGTGCTTTACCCTCTACTTCAGCCACGATCGGGTGGGTGTGTGGATCCCACTTAGCAACGATCGTGCCGGCATCGACCACATCGCCGTCACGGACAGAAAGCTCAGCACCGTAAGGCAGCTTGTAGTACTCGCGCTCACGGCCGTGATCATCAGCCACGGCCAGGGCGCTTGAACGCGACACCACTACCAGCTTGCCATCGCCACGCTCTACGTGCTTGATGTTGTGCAGACGAACTTTACCGCCGTGTTTGACCTGTACGCTGTCGACTGCAGATGAACGCGATGCCGCACCACCGATGTGGAACGTACGCATGGTCAGCTGGGTACCCGGCTCACCGATCGACTGTGCAGCGATAACACCGACAGCTTCACCAATATTGACCTGATGACCACGCGCCAAGTCACGTCCGTAACAGGAAGCACACACACCGTGTGCCGTTTCACAGGTAATAGTGGAGCGCACAATGATTTCGTCGACACCCATGGTATCGAGCTCGGCACACCACTTCTCATCGAGCAGCGTACCTTTAGCGAGCTGCACTTCGCCGCTGCCAGGATGAACAACATCTTGAGCAACCACACGACCTAGCACGCGCTGGGAAAGCGGTACAATAATGTCGCCGCCTTCAATGATCGGGTGCAGTGTTAGCCCATTTTCAGTTCCACAATCAACTTCGGGAATCACCAAATCTTGCGCCACGTCGACCAGACGGCGTGTCAGGTAACCGGAGTTAGCGGTTTTCAGTGCCGTATCTGCAAGACCTTTACGCGCACCGTGGGTCGAGATGAAGTACTGAAGTACGTTCAGACCTTCACGGAAGTTGGCGACGATCGGCGTTTCGATGATCGAGCCATCCGGCTTGGCCATCAGGCCACGCATACCAGCAAGCTGACGAATCTGGGCGGCAGAACCACGCGCACCGGAATCGGCCATGATGAAGACGCTGTTAAACGAGTCCTGCTCAACTTCGTTACCATCGCGATCAGTGACGGTCTCTTTCGAAATACCGACCATCATTGCCTTAGCAACTTTGTCGTTAGCTTTCGACCAGATATCGATAACTTTGTTGTACTTCTCACCCGCGGTTACCAGGCCAGAAGAGAACTGATCTTCGATCTCTTTAACTTCGGCTTCCGCCGCGTCAACGATCTCGGTTTTCGCTTCGGGGATAACGAAGTCGTTTACACCGATAGAGGCACCGGACCATGTCGCAAGGCGGAAACCGGTATACATTAGCTGGTCAGCGAAGATGACGGTCGGCTTAAGGCCGGCACGACGATACACTTCATTGATCAGGCTGGAGATTGCCTTCTTCTTCATCGGCTGATCGATCAGCGCGAACGGCACACCTTCCGGGAGGATGCGGAACAGTAGCGCACGACCGACGGTAGTGTCGTAAATGCGGCGATGGAAGCTGCGCTCACCGGTCTCTTCTTCAACGTCAATCTCGTCAAGACGTACTTTCACACGGGCGTGAAGCGACACTGACTGAGTGCCAAACGCGCGCTCAACTTCATTAAGGTCAGAGAACACCATGCCTTCGCCTTTGGCGTTGATCTTTTCGCGGGTCATGTAGTACAGACCCAGAACAACGTCTTGCGACGGTACGATGATCGGCTCGCCGTTAGCAGGCGATAGCACGTTGTTAGTCGCCATCATTAGCGCACGGGCTTCAAGCTGCGCTTCCAGCGTCAGCGGTACGTGTACCGCCATCTGGTCACCGTCAAAGTCGGCGTTGTAGGCGGCACAGACCAGCGGGTGAAGCTGAATCGCTTTACCTTCGATCAACAGCGGCTCGAACGCCTGGATACCCAACCGGTGAAGCGTGGGTGCACGGTTAAGCAGCACCGGGTGCTCGCGGATAACGTCCGCCAGGATGTCCCACACTTCCGGCAGCTCGCGCTCAACCATCTTCTTGGCGGCTTTGATCGTTGAGGCGTAACCCAGCGACTGTAGCTTCGAGTAGATAAACGGCTTGAACAGCTCAAGCGCCATTTTCTTCGGCAAACCACACTGATGCAGACGTAGGGTCGGGCCAACGGTGATGACCGAACGGCCGGAGTAGTCAACGCGCTTACCCAGCAAGTTCTGACGGAAACGACCCTGCTTACCTTTGATCATGTCGGCAAGTGATTTCAGCGGGCGCTTGTTAGAGCCCGTGATTGCACGGCCGCGACGACCGTTGTCAAGCAAAGCATCCACCGCTTCCTGCAGCATACGTTTCTCGTTGCGCACGATGATGTCCGGCGCATTGAGGTCCAGCAGACGCTTCAGGCGGTTGTTACGGTTGATCACACGACGGTAAAGGTCGTTGAGATCGGACGTCGCGAAGCGGCCACCGTCCAGCGGTACCAGCGGACGAAGATCCGGTGGCAACACAGGTAGCACTTCCATGACCATCCACGCCGGCGCATTGCCGGAGTGATAGAACGCTTCAAGCAGCTTCAGGCGCTTAGACAGCTTCTTGATCTTGGTTTCAGAGTTGGTCTGCGGAATCTCTTCACGCAGGTGGTTAATCTCTTCTTCCAGATCGATGTCTTTCAGCAGCTCTTGAACCGCTTCGGCACCCATGCGGGCATCAAAGTCGTCGCCGAACTCTTCTAGCGCTTCGAAGTACTGCTCATCGTTCAATAGCTGGCCACGCTCAAGCGTGGTCATGCCTGGGTCAATTACGACAAAGCTTTCGAAATAGAGCACGCGCTCGATATCACGCAGGGTCATATCGAGGAACATGCCGATACGCGAAGGCAGTGATTTCAGAAACCAAATGTGGGCCACCGGCGAGGCTAGCTCAATGTGTCCCATGCGCTCACGGCGCACGGCGGCCTTGGTGACTTCAACGCCACACTTCTCGCAGATAATACCGCGGTGCTTCATGCGCTTGTATTTGCCGCACAAGCACTCGTAGTCTTTGACCGGACCAAAAATCTTGGCGCAGAACAGACCATCCCGTTCCGGTTTAAAGGTACGGTAGTTGATGGTCTCAGGCTTCTTCACCTCGCCAAACGACCAGGAGCGAATCATGTCCGGCGACGCGAGGGTAATCTTGATCGCGTCGAACTCTTCGGACTGAGACTGCGATTTGAGTACTTTCACCAAATCTTTCATATGACGGCTCCTAGCTCTCTAACTCGATATCGATGCCCAGCGAGCGGATTTCCTTCACCAGTACGTTGAAGGATTCCGGCATGCCTGCCTGCATGGTATGGTCGCCATCCACGATGTTTTTATACATCTTGGTGCGGCCTTCGACGTCGTCCGACTTGACGGTGAGCATCTCTTGTAGCGTGTACGCGGCGCCGTAGGCTTCCAACGCCCACACTTCCATTTCACCGAAGCGCTGACCACCGAACTGCGCCTTACCACCCAAGGGCTGCTGGGTAACCAGCGAGTAAGAACCGGTAGAGCGCGCATGCATCTTGTCGTCTACCAAGTGGTTAAGCTTCAGCATGTACATGTAGCCGACGGTAACCGGACGATCAAAGGCGTCACCGGTGCGGCCATCGAAAAGGGCCATCTGACCCGAGTCGGGGATATCCGCAAGCTTCAGCAAGTGCTTGATTTCGTGCTCTTTAGCACCATCAAACACCGGTGTCGCCATCGGCACACCCGCTTTCAGGTTCTTTGCCAGCGCGATGATTTCGTCATCGGACAAGGAGTCGAGATCCTCAATGCGCGTACCCGGCGTGTTGTACACCTGCCCCAGGAAGTCACGAATTTCCGCGACTTGCTGGCCGCGTGCGTCACGCAGCAAGGCTTCGATCTTGACCCCCAGGCCGCGAGCAGCCATGCCCAGGTGGGTCTCAAGAATCTGACCGACGTTCATACGAGACGGTACACCCAACGGGTTAAGCACCACGTCGACCGGCTCACCCTTCTCGTCAAACGGCATATCTTCGATCGGCATAATCGCCGAGATAACACCTTTGTTACCGTGACGACCGGCCATCTTGTCACCGGGCTGAATGCGACGCTTAACAGCCATGTAGACTTTAACGATTTTCAGTACGCCTGGCGCAAGGTCATCGCCCTGGGTCAGCTTGCGCTTCTTATCTTCAAAGCGCTCGTCCATCTCTTTACGACGGTTTTCCAGCTGCTCGTCGGCCTGAGCCAGCAGCTCATTATACGACTCATCTTGCATGCGCAGCTTGAACCACTGCTGACGCGGCAGCTCGTCGAGATAATCCTCGTCCAGCACGTCGCCTTTCTTAAGGTTCGGGCCGCCATTAACCGCTTGACCATCAAGGGTACGCTTTAGGCGCTCAAAGGTGGCATCCTCAGCAATACGATACGTCTCTTGTAGGTCTTTACGTACCTCATCAAGCTGCATGCGCTCAATGGATAGAGCACGTGAATCTTTCTCAACGCCGTCACGGGTAAATACCTGAACGTCGATGACGGTGCCTTTCATACCGGTAGGGGCACGCAGCGAAGTATCTTTAACGTCAGACGCTTTCTCACCGAAGATAGCACGCAACAGCTTCTCTTCTGGCGTCAGCTGGGTCTCACCCTTGGGCGTGACTTTACCCACCAAGATATCGCCGGGGCCAACTTCGGCACCGATGTAAACAACGCCCGCTTCATCCAATTTGGAGAGCGCAGACTCACCCACGTTCGGGATGTCGGAGGTAATTTCTTCCGAGCCCAACTTGGTGTCGCGAGACACACAGGTCAGTTCCTGAATGTGGATGGTGGTGAAACGGTCTTCTTGAACGACCCGCTCGGAAAGTAGAATCGAGTCTTCGAAGTTGTAGCCGTTCCAGGGCATAAAGGCGATGCGCATGTTCTGGCCAAGCGCCAAATCACCCATATCGACAGACGGGCCATCGGCGAGAATATCGCCGCGCGCTACGCTGTCACCAGGGCGCACGATGGGGCGCTGGTTCATACAGGTGTTCTGGTTCGAGCGGGTGTACTTGGTTAGGTTGTAGATATCAACCCCGGCCTCACCGCCGATGATCTCATCTTCATTAACCCGTACTACCACACGACGAGCGTCAACGGAGTCAATTAAGCCACCGCGACGCGCGACCGCACAGACGCCCGAGTCACGCGCAACAAAGCGCTCCATGCCGGTACCTACCAGCGGTTTCTCAGCACGCAGGGTCGGTACTGCCTGACGCTGCATGTTAGAACCCATCAAGGCGCGGTTAGCATCATCGTGCTCAAGGAACGGAATCAATGCCGCAGCGACCGACACGACCTGACGTGGCGATACGTCCATCAGCGTCACTTGCTCAGGGCGCATAAAGGTCGTTTCACCGCGGTGACGTACCTGAACCAGATCATCACTCAGCTTGTTGGACTCATCTACCGCTGCTGACGCCTGGGCGATAACGAAATCACCCTCTTCGATGGCTGACAGGTGAACGATGTCGTCAGTCAACTGGCGATCAACCACTTTACGGTACGGCGTTTCTAGGAAACCGTAGCTGTTAGTGTGGCTGTAGGTGGCCAGCGAGTTGATCAGACCGATGTTCGGGCCTTCTGGCGTTTCGATTGGGCAGAGACGCCCGTAGTGCGTGGCGTGTACGTCACGCACTTCGAAGCCAGCACGCTCACGGGTCAAACCACCGGGGCCAAGTGCAGACACACGACGCTTGTGGGTAACTTCCGAAAGCGGGTTGTTCTGATCCATAAACTGGGAAAGCTGGCTGGAACCGAAGAACTCTTTCACCGCCGCCGCGACCGGCTTGGCGTTGATTAAGTCTTGGGGCATCAGGCCTTCGCTTTCCGCCATGGAAAGACGCTCTTTCACCGCACGCTCTACGCGCACTAAGCCAACGCGGAACTGGTTTTCGGCCATTTCGCCGACACAGCGAATACGACGGTTACCCAGGTGATCGATATCGTCAACGTCACCGAAGCCGTTACGGATATTGATCAGCTCGCGCAGCACATCCAGGATGTCTTTGCGATCCAGCACGCCGGAACCAGTGTCGGTATCACGACGCAGGCGACGGTTGAACTTCATGCGGCCAACGCCCGACAGGTCGTAGCGATCCTCAGAGAAGAACAAGTTGTTAAACAGTGTTTCGGCAGACTCTTTGGTCGGCGGCTCACCAGGGCGCATCATGCGGTAGATTTCGACCAACGCTTCAAGCGCGGAGTTAGTCGCATCCAGGCGCAAGGTATCGGAGATGAAAGAACCGCAATCAAGGTCGTTGGTGTACAGGGTTTCAATCAGCGCAATGCCGCCCTGGGCCATACGCTCAAGGACTTCCGGGGTGATCTCGGTGTTGCAAGGACAAATCAACTCACCAGTTTTGGTGTCGATCTGGTCTTTAGCCAGCGTTTTGCCGAACAGGTACTCCATCGGCACATCCAGACGCTCAAGGCCGGCTTTTTCAAGCTGGCGAATGTGCTTCTGGGTAATACGACGCCCTTCTTCAACAATGACATTACCTTCGCCATCCTTGATGTCGAACGTCGCCGTCTCGCCGCGCAGACGCGACGGCACCAGCTCCACAGAGAAACCGGTTTTCTCGATGTGGAAGACGCTGGTTTCAAAAAACTCAGCCAAAATCTCTTCGGTGTTCATACCCAGCGCACGCATCAATACCGATGCCGGTAGCTTGCGGCGACGGTCAATACGTACAAAGACATTGTCTTTAGGGTCGAACTCGAAGTCTAACCAGGAGCCACGGTAAGGAATCACGCGGGCTGAGTAGAGCAACTTACCAGAGGAGTGGCTCTTACCTTTGTCGTGATCGAAAAACACACCGGGCGAGCGGTGGAGCTGGGAAACGATAACCCGCTCAGTACCGTTAATAACAAAGGTACCGTTCTCGGTCATCAGGGGGATTTCCCCCATGTAAACTTCCTGCTCTTTAATATCTTTGATTGCTTTGTTTGAGGAGTCGCGATCATAGATGATCAAGCGAACCTTAACACGCAGCGGGGCGGAGTAAGTCACGCCGCGCAGCTGGCACTCCTTAACATCGAACGCCGGCGTGCCGAAGCGGTAGCTGACATACTCAAGCGCGGCATTACCGGAAAAGCTCTCAATCGGAAACACGGACTTAAACGCCGCGTGTAGTCCGACCTCGTGACGCTCGTCGGGCGAACGATCTTGCTGGAGGAAGTCGTAATAGGAATCAAGCTGGATCGCCAGCAAGTAAGGCACATCCATCACTTGGGGCAGTTTGCCGAAATCCTTGCGGATGCGTTTTTTCTCAGTATATGAGTAAGCCATCTGTATTCCCCAGCTTGTTCACCATGGGTGACCGATGCGTGGTCATCGCTGCCCGGCGGGCTTCGTCAGACACAGACAGCAAGCCCCTCAAATCGGTAGCTCGCCGTCGAAAATCTAGTTCGATAACTCAGTCGTCGATTACACTGTCGTAGATACACATTTTCTACGTTTCTATCGTTTAAGATGTTTGCAAACAGCAAAGCTGTTATTGAACACCAGTTACAACAGAAAAAGGCCGGCAGCGGGATATCCCGCCGCCAGCCGTGGAAGCTTACGCAGCGCGTAAAGCCGTCCGCACAAGAATTACTTGAGCTCGACGGTTGCGCCCGCTTCTTCCAGCTTAGCTTTAGCTGCTTCAGCGTCGTCTTTAGACAGACCTTCTTTGATGGTCGCAGGAGCGCCGTCAACAGCACCTTTAGCTTCTTTCAAGCCAAGGCCAGTGATCTCACGAACCGCTTTGATCACGTTAACTTTCTTGTCGCCAGCAGAGGTCAGAACTACGTCAAACTCAGTCTGCTCTTCAGCAGCTTCGCCAGCAGCAGCCGGGCCAGCCATAACGGCAGCAGCAGCAGAAACGCCGAATTTCTCTTCCATTGCTTCGATCAGCTCGACAACTTCCATTACGGACATGTCGGCTACAGCATTGATGATATCGTCTTTAGACAGTGCCATTGTTTCATTCCTAACTTTGCGGGAGTCTCGGTCAGCCGAGGACTCGGGATTCATTGCTCGGCTCAGGCAGCGTACCGATGAGATCGTTCACGCCGCCTGCAAGAAACGCTGCTTAAGCAGCTTCTTGCTTCTGGTCGCGCAGGGCGGCCAGAGTACGAACCAGCTTGCCAGCGGAGGCTTCTTTCATTACCGACATCAACTTGGCAATTGCCTCGTTGTAAGTCGGCAGGGTTGCCAGACGGTCGATGTCAGCAGCCGGAATCAGCTCACCTTCGTAGGCCAACGCTTTTACTTCGAAGTTCTTGTCCGTTTTAGCAAACTCTTTGAACAAACGAGCAGCAGCGCCCGGATGATCGGTCGAGAAGGCCAACAACGTAGGACCAACGAAGCTATCGTTTAAGCACTCCCACTGAGTGCCCTCGAGAGCGCGGCGAGCCAGCGTATTACGAACAACACGCAGCTCTACACCATTCTCACGCGCCTGCTTGCGCAGATCGGTCATTTTACCAACCGTGACGCCGCGAGAATCAGCAACTACGACGGAGAGTGCGCCCTTGGCCGCTTCACTGACCTCGGCAACAATCGCTTTCTTGCCTTCAAGTGCTAGTGGCACAGTGATCACTCCTTCGTGCCGGAACCCAGGAAGGTTCCGGTGGTTACCATCTCTTCTCGTTTTTTACTGCGAAGCATCAGCAGCGCAAAACGAGAAGCCGTAGGGATGGTGCTC
>JAMCWV010000177.1:8859-9148 GCA_023481025.1 Gammaproteobacteria bacterium | reverse complement strand
GTAGGCTAACGGACGAATTACAACGTGTTCGCCGTTATCACTGACCAACTTTGGCGGCATTGACTTCAAGGACCCGCCATAGAACATGTTAAGCATCAGCGTTTCAATGATGTCATCGCGATGATGTCCTAGCGCAATCTTAGTTGCACCTAACTCCCGAGCGGTACGATAAAGAATGCCGCGACGCAAACGTGAACACAGGGAACATGTGGTTTTTCCTTGCGGAATTTTGTCTTTTACAATCGCATAGGTATCTTCTTAGTGCAATGGCACCATCGTCCTTTTGAAG
>JAMCWV010000177.1:0-8849 GCA_023481025.1 Gammaproteobacteria bacterium | reverse complement strand
ATATGTTCAGGAAAGCCGGGTTGTTTCTGATCTAAGTTGACGGCAATAATCTCAAATTGAATCGGTGCCACTTTTTGCAGGTATCGAAGTGTCGTCAGTAGCGTGTAGCTATCTTTGCCTCCACTCAAACACACCATGACCCGGTCACCATTAGCAATCATGGCAAAATCGTCAATCGCTTTTCCAGCAGCGCGGCGAATTCGCTTTTCCAGTTTGTTAAAACTGTATTTATGACGCTTATCGTCGCTGGCAGAGACCTGTAGCTCAGTTGCTAGTGGGGTAGAGTGACTCATGACTGATTCCTGAAAGACCACAAAATTTAGGCCGGCTAGTATACCTGCCGGCCCATTGGCAACGCAATCACTGCACTCAAGCAATTAATTCACGACGGGGGATTTAAAACCTTCCGGTTTGACCGCAAGTAAATCGCAGTTGAGCTGTTCAATAACATGCTCGGCAGTATTGCCAAGTAATGCCGCTGTGATGCCGGTACGACCAATCGTTCCTAACACCACTAACTCAGCATCCAATTCATTAGCCACCAAGGGTATTTCGTCATCAGGTGTGCCTTCACGGAGATGTAAACCGCTAAACTCAACTTCTGCATGACGGGCGACTTCTGCTAAAGCATTCTCGTGATGTTCACGCACATTTAATTGGTACTGATGAGTGTCAAACTCAGGTATTTCAACGGCTATAGACGCAGGCGCGCCCGGGTAGCAGTTCACTAAATGTAAATGTGAGTTGAGTTTTTGGCTGATGTAACCGGCGGCTTTAAGAATTTCATTATTCAATTGCTGATGGACTTCGCTATCACTACCTGCGTTCACTGCAGCTAATACAGAGCTGTGTTGCGGCCAATCATGATCTTTTACCAGTAAGACGGGTTGTGGGGCTTTTCGCAGCAGATGCCAGTCGGTCGGCGTGAAAATAACACTCTGTAACGTGTCGTGTTTGCGTGTGCCCTTAATGATTAGGTCATAGCTGCCTTCAACCGCAGTGCGAATGATCGCTTCAAAAGGACGATGGTGCCATTGCACTAGAAAGTCGACCTGATGTTGCTCCGCTGCATATTGCTTTAGAATGCCACGCATCCATTGTTCACGTTCACTCACTAGACCTTGACGCATTTGTTCACGTTCTTCACCTGACAGCATGGTGGTCATTTCATAGGCAAAGTCATAAATCGACAAGAAAAGCGTTAACCGTGCAGGCTGCAGGCGAGCAATATGCAAAGCTCGAGCCAGCGCTTTTTGTTGTTCTTGATTAGGATCGAGTACAACAAGAATGTTCTTAAACATGGGAAATCCTCGCGCTCATAAGACTTCTTCAAGCATAGCGCAAGCATTTAAAAACGCACGTGTTTTCACGCTTAAATTAAGCAGATATTCGGATTAACTCAGAATTGTTTGCGCGATCAATCGTCACAGGGTAAGGCGGGTAAACCGGCAAGTTCACATAGTGCGTTGAGCTGCTGCAGTCGTACAAGTCGACCGTCCACGGCAATGAAATCTGATTTTTGGAATTTACCCAGTAATCGACTCACGGTTTCAACGGTTAAACCCAAGTAGTTACCGATTTCGGCACGCGTCATGGTGAGGCGAAACTCTTTCGACGAAAGGCCACGTGTCCGAAAGCGCGTTGACAATTCAATAAGAAAAGTCGCCAAACGCTGTTCTGCAGTACGCGTATTCAACAGCGTAAGCATGCGTTTATCCGCATTGATCTCGTCGCTCATGAGCCGCATTAATTGTCGCCGCAACTCAGGAATTTGGCCACTTAAAGACTCGAGGTTTTGATAGGGGATTTCACAGATCATGGAAGTTTCCATGGCTTCTGCATAGCCATGGTGTTGGCCGGTACCGATGGCTTCGAAGCCAACTAAGTCGCCAGGCAGATGGAATGCCGTAATCTGCATTTCGCCGGCATCATTTAAGGTATAACCTTTAATGCTTCCAGAGCGAACCGCATAAAGTGCTTGCAATGGCTGCCCCGCACGGAAGAGGGTATCACCACGTTGATAGGGGCGCTTGCGCTCAATCATGGAGTCTAGACGTTCCTGTGAATTTGAATCGAGCGTAAACGGTAGGCACAACTGACTAATACTGCAGTTCTGACAGTTGATATGGTTGTTTAGCTTGAATTCACCGGCCATGTTGACTCCTTTGACGATTCCGCGGACATTCTAACGCAAAATCGTGTCAACTACACGTTGCGTCGATGCTTATTATGCGATTCGTTGCAGTTGCTGAAGAGCAATCAATAATGTCGCTATACCGTACCCCAAAAGCAGTAGTCCTGCAATCCAACGGAAGCCTTTCGAAGCAATTATATGCGCCAACTTATGGCTAAAAATACCGGTCAGGAACATGGCTGGAAAAGTGCCAAGGCCAAAGATAATCATAAAGGTTGCGCCATTGATAGGATTTGCACTCAAAGCCGCCCACGCCAGAGCACTATATACCAGACCGCACGGCAGCCAACCCCACAGCATCCCAGCAAGAAAAATATGCCCGCCATGTTTGTTGGTTTTTGGTAGTTTCCGCGTTAATGGTTGCAGCCGCCGCCAGAAAACAGCACCGATTTTTTCTAGCCATAACAGTGCGGCATTCCATCGCACCAAATACAGCGCTAACAAAATCATCATGATACCGGCAACGGCACGCAAATAAATCAAGGTATCCGGGTAGAGGCTAGTGACCGAAAATAGGGCGCCGCTTACCAGTGCACCGGCTATGCCGTAGCTGGTAATGCGACCTAGATTGTACCAAAGCAGGCGCAATGGTGATTGGTTCATCCCCATAGCAGCGGCTAAACCGCCACACATGGCTAAACAATGACCGCTGCCCGCTAACCCCATAATAACTGCAGCAAGCCAATCGACCGTCACTGTGAATCCTCGTCATGTTTAGGTGAAGCTGACTTCGAAGGCGTCTTTTTCTTCTTTTGGTCATCATCAAGGAGAATGTTATAACCTTGGCGCTCGAGATCGTCGAACTGACCGCTGCGAACAGCCCAAAAGAAGATGACGATCGCAATAACGACAAGAATGATGGCAATGGGTACCATTAAATGCAAAATTTCCACAAGCTGCTCCCTAACGTGCGTCGCGCATGAGTCGCAGTGAATTCGTCATCACGATTAATGAACTCGCCGACATGCCGAGCATAGCAAGTAAAGGGCCAACTTGACCAGTCACGGCGAGTGGCAAGATGACTAGATTATATCCAATCGCCCAAGTAAAGTTTTGGCGGATAATTCGCCGGGTCAAACGGGCCGTTTCGTACATGCGACGAAGTCCAGCAAGTTCACCATTAAGAATGACGACATCACTGCTGGTCTGCGCAAGGTCGGACCCCGTTGCAAACGTAACCGAGCCGTCAGCGCCAGCGAGCACCGGGCCGTCATTAATACCGTCACCGACCATTAACACCGGTCCATTTGCTCGCAAGGATTGCAAACGCGAAAGTTTATCCTCTGGCTTGAGTCCGGCATAAACCTGATCAATTGGCAGTGATGCGGCCAATTCTTCTGCACGTTCAGCAGAGTCGCCGGTAAGCATGACAATATTGAAACCTAAATTTTTATACCACTGCAAGGTGACGGCAGTGTCTGCACGTAGCTCATCATCTACCTGCCAAGCTGCCAGTATACCGTCTTCTGTAGCAAGAATGACATTCGCCTGCGGCAGCGGTGATTTCGCATGTGGGTGCCACTGCTGAATAAACTCAAGGCTACCTATTCGGTAGAGTTTATTATCATAACGTCCACTGATCCCAAGCCCCTGATGGATTTCCACAGCATCCACCGGAACATGCGCACTGAGTCGTTGAATGGGGCGTGCGATAGGATGTTCAGAGTAGCTTTCGAGGCTGGCTGCGATACGTTCAATTTTCGCTTCGGGGAAGTCTTGTACGTAGACCCGATGAACAATCGAAAAATGTCCCCGTGTGAGCGTTCCTGTTTTATCGACACACAAGGTTTTCATTTTCGGTAATGCTTCCATGAGGACCGCGTGCTTAATCAGTATACCACTGCGATTGAGGCGACTTACTGCGCCACTCATGGCCGTTGGGGCTGCTAAAGATAGGGCACAAGGGCAGGTTGCAACTAAAACTGCAAGCATCACCCAAAAGGCTTTCGACGGATCAATAAATGTCCAAGCTAGATACGTTAACGTTGTCACAATCAGTGTCATTAAAACAAAGTAACGACTGACTATATCCGCTAAACGAACGAACCTAGGTTTTTGCTCGAGTGCGCTATCCTGCAACGAAATAATCCCAGACAACAAGGTTTCTTGATGGGTCGCTTGGATACGTATGGAAATCGGATGCTCTTGGTTAATCGACCCTGCGTAAACTGTATCCGACTGCTTTTTGCTGACCGGGCGACTTTCGCCGGTCAGTAATGACTCGTCACACCAAGCTTCAGCATCCATAAGTTGGCCGTCGGCTGGAATGGTTTCACCTGCTTTAACGCGAATCACATCACCGGGCTCAAGATACTTGACCATAACCTGTTGCCAGCCCTCATCCGTTTTGCGTTCAGCAATAGCGGGAATCAACTTCATCAGGTTCGCTGCGTTGGCAACGGCCTTGTGCTTGGCTTGCATCTCGAGGAAGCGACCGGACAACAAAAAGAAAGCAAACATCGACACACATTCGTAATAAATTTCACCCGTGTCGGTCAAGGTTGCATAAAAGCTCGCGACAAAGGCAATCGCCATCGCTAATGCTACGGGGACGTCCATATTCAGCGTTCGAGCTTTTAATGCTTTAAGTGCGTTAACAAAAAATGGCTGACAGCTGTAGACAATTACGGGCGCGGTAAATAACAACGAAACCCACCAGAAATACAAACGGGTGGTGTCATCGATATCGTCAAAATAAAGGCCAAATGCCACCATCATGGTTTGCATCGAGGCTATTCCAGCCACACCGAGGCGTCGAATATAACCACGCCGTTTCTTTTCGTAACTGGCTTCTAGGTCTGCTTGTTGGAATGGCAGGGCTTTATAGCCGACTTGATGGATCGCGCGGAGAATATCACTTAAGCGCGTTTGATCCGCTTGCCATTCAACCTGCAAGCGTTCCGTTGCGGAGTTGACCACAACTTTACTAACACCGGCTGTATTCATCAGTTGTCGCTCAATCAACCAAGCACACGCTGCGCAGGTCATGCCTTCAAGCGCTAGAGTGGCAGCTTGACGCTCACCCTGACGACTGACAAATTCGCGTTGAATATCCGGATCGTCGTAGCGCTCAAGCTCGCTTTGTAGTTGTTGAAGTTCATCAGGAACTAGAATCAGTTCCCCAGGCTTGGTTTCCCGGTATTTATAAAAATGTGTAAGCCCCTGATCAACAATAGTCTCCGCGACGGACTGACAACCAAAACAACACATCGGCTGCTTTTGCCCTTCAATCTCAACGGTCAAGTCGATACCGCGCGGCACCGGCTGGTGGCAATGAAAACAACTAGAGCTCACAGTGACCTACAAAATACATGGGTTGACCTTAAATTCCGTAATTTACCGGCAAGATGGTGAGGGTATTGCTGACCGGCAAATGAATGTTCTGGCTGACACGCCATTCACGGTCAAAGGGCTCAATGTCAACACGCCAATGGCCATACAATTCACGTGGTAACATTTGCCGGTAGACACCATCAGCACCTCGAGTCATACGCAATTCAAAGTCATTGTTGTGGGTAGTAGGATGGAAGAAGGTCACGATCAATGCTGATGCGTCATTCGGTTCACCTGAGCGGAACGTCAGCTCGAAATTGTTGGTAGCAGAAAAGTTAGCATAGAAGGAAATATTGCGTTCTTCTGCGATGGCAACGCGTGTCAATTGCAAATTGATACTGCGCCCTTCGTTGTAATAGTCATCGACGACCATGGAAATTGGGTTTCGATAGATCAAGATAGCTGTGACGATACACGCTGTGATAACCGCGAATTTCATAAAAATAATGTACCAAACCCAACTCACTTTGTACCAAGGGGTTTTGACTGGATTGGTTGGTGTTGTCGTGTTTGTCGTCATAATCATCTCTTTGAATAACAGAAAGCCCCGATGACCGGGGCTTCCATGCCGAACTTATCAAATTATCTTACTGTGAAAGGCTGAGAATATAGCCCGATAAAATTTTCACTTTATCTTCACCGAGAATATCTTTGAACGCTGGCATAACGCCATTGCGGCCGTACAACAAGGTTTCATTGATTGCTCGCTCAGAGCCACCATAAGTCCAGACATTATTGGTCAGGTCAGGTGCACCCAATGCTGGGTTGCCTTTACCGTCTTGGCCATGACAAGCGGCACAAACCATCCATTGTTGCTCACCTGCGCGCGCTAAATCACGGTCTACTGTGCGGCCACTAAGGCTTAACACATAGGCCGTCATTTCGGCGATTCCTTGGCTACCCAGCTGGTCACCGAATGCAGGCATAGCAGCTTGGCGTCCTTCCATAATGGTGGTGTAGATATGTTGCGGCGAAGAGCCCCAATTAAACACGCCATCCGTTAGGTTAGGGAAGCCTTGTGAACCGCGAGCATCGGAACCATGACACTGTGCACAGTTCTGCAGGAAAAGGCGCTGACCAATGCGCAGCGCGTCACGGTCTTGTGCAATCTCTGCAATCTCCAAACTTGCATACTGTTGGAAGATCGGCCCAAAGACTTCGTCAGCGCGAACGCGTTCACGATCATACTGAACATTAAAACCCGCTTCACGCGCATCAATCTTCGCCTGTTGTGACTCTTCCAACGACAAGACGAACTGATTCGCGCTTTGCCATTTCAACAAGCCTGGGAAATTACCTAAACCTGGGTAGAGAAGTAGGTAAAGCAAACCCCACGCCAAGCAGATCCAAAACAACACGGTCCACCAAGTTGGTAATGGGTTATTCAGCTCGATAATGCCATCGAACTCGTGGCCCATGCTTTCGCCTTCTTCCACATCCGTGAAATTCTTCATGTTCCACCACAGCAACAGGCCAATTGCGACCAGTGAGCCGAGGGTGAGAACGATAATCCACCAACTCCAGAAGCTACTCATTATTATCTGACTCCTGTTGAGAGCGTTTGACGTTTTTATCCTTGTCTTCTTCGAAGATGGAATTCGCGTCTTGCTCAAATTTGCCTTTGTTCTTCGGCCAGAATGCCCAGACGATCACGATAATGATGACGCCGAACACTAGAGCCGTATGAATTGCTTGAAAACCTGCACCCATGATTACCTCAACGCTGTTCCAAGAGACTGTAAGTAAGCGATTAACGCTTCCATTTCGGTCTTGCCTTGCACAGCTGCTTGAGCGCCGTCAATGTCTTCATCGGTGTAAGGAACGCCCAGCGTGCGGAATGCGCGCATTTTGCGAGCCGTCAAGTTGCCATCCAAAGTACGCTCAGCAAGCCATGGATAAGCAGGCATATTCGATTCTGGCACAACCGCTCTTGGGTTGACTAAATGAACGTAATGCCATTCATCACTATAACGGCCGCCGACGCGCGCAAGATCAGGACCCGTGCGCTTTGAGCCCCACAAATGTGGGAATTCCCAAACGTGCTCACCAGCAACTGAATAGTGTCCATAACGCTCTGTTTCAGCGCGGAATGGGCGAATCATTTGCGAGTGACAACCGACACAACCTTCACGAATGTAGATATCGCGACCTTCAAGTTCCAAAGCGGTGTAAGGGCGCAAGTTTTTAACTGGCTCTTGCAGTTGCTTTTGGAACAGCAGGGGGGTGATCTCGACGAGACCACCTATCGAAATAGCGATAATTGCGAAAACCGCGAACCAGCCGACGTGCTTCTCGACCTTCTCATGTTTATTTTTGCTCATGATTTAGCCTCCTTTACGCCGGTTGAGCAGCTAATGGCTCGCTGCTACGGACTTGGTTAGTACGGATAGTTTTCCAGACGTTGTAACCCATGATCAACATACCTGCGACCACAAATACGCCGCCTACGAAGCGCACGAAGTAGAACGGATAAGACGCCTCTAAACTTTCAACAAAGCTATACGTTAAGGTACCGTCAGAGTTTACCGCACGCCACATTAAGCCTTGCATAACACCTGAAATCCACATGGCCACGATGTACAGAACAACACCAATCGTGTGCAACCAGAAGTGAGTGTTAATCAGTTTAATGCTGTACATCCGCTCGCGGTCAAAAAGAATCGGGATTAGATGATAGATTGCGCCAATTGAGATCATCGCAACCCAACCTAAGGCACCTGAGTGCACGTGGCCCACCGTCCAGTCTGTGTAATGCGACAAGGCGTTAACTGACTTGATTGCCATCATTGGTCCCTCAAACGTCGACATGCCGTAGAAGGATAAAGAAACAATGAGGAAGCGCAGAATAGGGTCCGTGCGCAACTTATGCCATGCCCCAGACAGTGTCATGATACCGTTAATCATGCCACCCCAAGACGGAACGAACAGAATGACTGACATCACCATACCCACAGACTGAGCCCAATCAGGCAGAGCTGTGTAGTGAAGGTGATGCGGACCAGCCCAGATATAAATCGTGATCAATGCCCAGAAGTGAACGATTGACAGGCGATAAGAATAAACCGGACGCTCTGCTTGCTTCGGCACGAAGTAGTACATCATACCCAAGAAACCAGCGGTTAAGAGGAAACCGACCGCATTATGGCCATACCACCATTGCATCATTGCATCGACCGCACCGGAATAAATGGAGTATGACTTCCAGAACGAAACTGGAATCGCTAGATTGTTACCAATGTGAAGCATGGCAACTGCAATCATAAAGGCGCCGTAGAACCAGTTAGCTACATAGATATGTGACGTCCGGCGAATCGCGAGTGTG
>JAMCWV010000188.1 GCA_023481025.1 Gammaproteobacteria bacterium | reverse complement strand
GGAGTAAGGTTGCTTCAGGCCTCTACACTTGGACCCCAACTGGGCTAAAAGTGCTGCGGAAGGTTGAGCAAGTGGTGCGTGAAGAAATGGAGCGCGCCGGCGCCATTGAAATTTTAATGCCTATGGTACAGCCCGCTGATTTATGGGAAGAGTCTGGCCGCTGGGAAGACTACGGCCCGGAATTATTGCGGATTAAAGATCGTCACATGCGCGATTTCGTGTTAGGTCCGACCCATGAAGAAGTTATTTCTGAGCTCGTACGCAAAGAGATTAGCAGCTACAAACAGTTGCCGATGAATTTGTTCCAGATTCAAACTAAATTCCGTGATGAAATTCGCCCACGGTTCGGTGTTATGCGTGCGCGTGAATTCCTCATGAAGGACGCTTATTCCTTCCACACCTCGCAAGCGTCGTTAGAAGAAACCTACAACGCAATGTATAACGCTTATTGCAATATCTTTACCCGTCTGGGTCTCGATTTCCGTCCAGTCATTGCCGATACCGGCTCGATTGGTGGTAGCGTGTCGCACGAGTTTCATGTTTTAGCTGGCTCTGGCGAAGACGATATCGCCTTTTCAGACAGTTCAGACTACGCTGCAAACGTTGAGCTAGCAGAAGCAATTGCCCCCGCACAGGCGCCAGCAGCTGCCACGGCAGAAATGGCTAAGTTAGCCACGCCAGAAGCAAAAACCATTAAAGCCTTGGTTGAACAGTTTGACGTGGTCATCGAGAAAACGGTGAAAACGTTAATCGTCCATGCCGCACCGAGCGACGAAGCGAATGCCCCAAAACTGGTTGCCCTACTCGTCCGTGGTGATCACGAGCTCAACGAAATTAAAGCTACGAAGCACCCACTTGTGGCATCACCACTCGTGTTTGCTAGCGACGAAGAAATTCGTGCAGCAATTGGCGCCGGTCCTGGTTCGTTAGGTCCGGTCGGTTTGACGCTCCCTTGTATTGTTGATCGCAGCGTGGCTGTCATGAGTGACTTTGCTGCCGGCGCCAACGAAGACGGTTTCCATTTCTTCAATATCAATTGGAACCGCGACGCCAACTACACCGACATTGCTGACTTACGCAATGTTCAAGCCGGTGATGCCAGCCCTGACGGCCAGGGTACTTTGAGCATCGCTCGAGGTATCGAAGTTGGTCACATCTTCCAGCTTGGCACCAAATACAGCGACGCGATGAAAGTCGGCGTTCTTAACGAAGAAGGCAAGCATCAAACGCTCATTATGGGCTGCTATGGCATTGGTGTTTCGCGAATCGTTGCTGCGGCCATTGAGCAAAACCATGACGAAAACGGCATTATGTGGCCAACAGCTATGGCGCCATATCAAGTGGTGTTATTGCCTATGAATATGCACAAGTCGGCGCGCGTTCAAGAGGTCACCGAAGCGCTTTATACTGAACTGAAAGCCGCAGGTGTCGAAGTTCTGTTTGATGACCGCAAAGAGCGTCCGGGTGTCATGTTTGCGGATATGGAATTGATCGGTATTCCGCATACGATCGTCATTGGCGAGCGTAACCTCGACGAACAAGCTGTTGAATACAAGAATCGCCGCACTGGCGAAAAAGAAAAACTCGCGATTGCCGACGTTGTCAGCTTTATCCAAAACGTCAAGTAATCGTCGCAAGATACAGAAAAGCGAGCCCCTGATTGCAGTGGCTCGCTTTTTTTTACAACCATTTCGTCGTCGACGAATACGCAGATCGGCACTAACTAGCGGTCTTCACCCGCGAGTGGATCAACATAGTGCAAGTGCATGTCCCACGGAAAGTGAATCCAAGTCGATTGCTCAACTTCACCTTCATACTCGTCCACCAATGGCATGCCCTCTGGTTTCGCGTACACAGTGATAAACTTGGCTTTCGGTAAGCGTTTGCGTAAGAACCGCAAGGTATTCCCGGTATCGACCAAGTCATCAACGACTAAGAAGCCTTCGCCGTCGCTAGTTGATGTCAATTCGTTTAATAGCTCAGGCTCGGCCGATTGGGATTGATGGGCATAACTACGCACACAGGCGCTCTCCACCAAGCGAATATTCAGCTCGCGAGCAATAATTGCGCCCGGTACTAATCCACCCCGACTCACCGCGATAATACCGCGCCATTGTTCAGCCGGTAATTGCCGTCGCGCTAATTCTCGCGTCGCCCGATGCAACTCTTCCCATGACACGAAGTATTCCTGATGATCATGCAATCCCATGCTTGCTCCTTTTATGCTAGCATTCAATTCTCGATTGCAACTGAGTATAACACCAAGCCAGTGCTATTTTTTGATTGGAAACAAATAGGAAAAAAAATAATATGCCAACCGCAATAATTATCGACAGCAAGGGTGGTCAATATGAGATTGACGTGGAAGTGGGGCAAAATCTCATGGAAGCCGCAACCGATCAGGGAATTGATGGCATTATTGGTGAGTGTGGTGGTGTGATGTCATGCGCGACCTGTCATGTGTATGTCGCACCAGAGTGGTTCGATAAACTTCCACCTGTTGGTGACATTGAAGAAAGCATGTTAGATGTTGCTCGCGACCCACAAGACAACAGCCGCTTAAGCTGTCAAATTGACATGACAGCGGAACTGGACGGCATTGTTGTGCATTTGCCGGTGAGTCAATTTTAACCGGTCGTAGTGGCCTAGATAGCTGTAATCGCCATCAGAGTTCGGTCGTGATACCCGGTCACGACCGGAATAAAACCACTCAATTCTTGATCTAACGCCGCGTCACCCGTATCAACTCGCAGCGGTCGCCCATCCAACTGTTGCAGCTTTTTCTTACTCGCCACAACCATCATGTGCTCACGACCAACCGCCCGAATCACTCGCGGAGTCAGTTGCTGATTACCACGACCAAAGACGTGGCCTTGGCCACCAATTAACGTCACAACTAAGTAAACCGGCTGCTCCGCAGCCTGCGCTTGAGCGACGAGTTGTTCGAGTTCAGCACCGGTGACATCACTCGCAACGAGCGCCTGATTACGAATCACGTCAACGCCGAGTAAGGTATTGGCTAAATTCAATTCCTGCATGATAAATTCGACTGTGGAGCCTGAGCCCATAATGTACCATGCATCGTCTTCCATACTTTCGATGACATCGGCGGCAATATCCGTCAAAATGAGTTCGTCAGACTCTTTGCCACCAATTTTCACTGCTTGCAAGTATTCAAGTTCGCCAGGAACCTGCATTTCGCCGTAACGCCGAGCGCGCACTGTCCCGGCTCTAAACGCGGTTTCATCAATATCCATGACATCCGCAGCCCGCAACGTTGTGAGTTGTCCGCTGACGAGTTGCTCGAGTACTTTTCCTGCAGCAACAGGCGTTATGGCATAGACACCCGAGTGAATTTTGACACCCGCGGGAATCCCCAATACCGGCAAATCCGGTTGCCCTTGTTCACTATTCAACGCTCGACAGACGTCGCGTGCGGTGCCATCACCACCGGCAAAAATAAGTAAGTCTGGTTGCGCAGTTAACAGAGCTTGGACTGCCCGTTCGGTATCCTCAGACTCAGTTTGGCTGTGTGGAGGACGATAAAGCACGTCGTGGTCGAATCCAAAGGCCACAAGTAAATCTGCGCCCATAGCCCCTGCGGCGGTAACAAAACGAACTCGATCACGATACGGCTGTAACAGCGTCAAGGCATCTGCAACCCGTTGATTGGCTTTTGGCACTGCACCACGAGCAAGTGCCTGTTGACGAGTCTCAGCGCCATCACTACCTTTCAATGCCACAGCGCCACCAATCCCTGCATAAGGGTTAATAACCAAGGCTAAAGTATAAACAGTGGTGGTCATTACAGCTCCTGTAAACGGTGTTGTTCGCGGGCTAACATGGCAGCGCCAGCGGCTTGAAATGATGCGGTACTTGGTAATGGTCGCTGATAATAAGCACAAAGTCGCTCGGCAAATCGCCAAGCTCGGGGCGGCCAACCACATTCGCAGCGCTCAAGGGCGCGAGCCAGTACCTGCTCGGCAAACTTCAGGCGATTCGGTGGTTCAGTTCCAGCCAAGTTATCGACGCTAATTTCAAACTCAATTCCAGCAGCCAAACTCAGTAACCATTCGACGGCTTGTGGCGTGATCTCCACGGCTTCGAACGCAGATTGTTGGGCTGCATTACGACCATCCGGTGCATACCAGTAGCCAAAATCAGGCAGCTGTCGCCGGACCTTTCCGGCCACACACCAGTGTGCCACCTCATGCAAGGCCGACCGAGCAAAGCCATGGGCAAAAATAACTCGGTGATAAGGTTCTTCCTGCGCATCGGAACAGGTGGCAGGCAAATAAATGGGTTCAGCAAAACCAGCGCGAAGACCATCAACGAGTATGGTGCGCTCACTTTGCTGAAACTCACTATTAAACAGGCGGATCAATTGATCCGCCTGATGGTTTGGAGTCGTTTCTGCTGCCGCTTGTGTCACATTAGCGGCAAGCACAGTTATTACTCATAATGTTGATACTCTAGCCCTTCTTGCCACCAACTCGGTGCTGGTGCGCCTTTCAAGAAATGGTCAAAAAACTCAAGCATTTTAATGCTGTAATCGATTTTATTGGCGAAGCGCTGGAGATGATGCGGCTCACCTTCATACTGCAGCATCACAACCGGTTTATCCAAACGTCGCAGGGCTAAATAATACTCGATCCCCTGTTCCCATGGAACCGCTTCGTCTTTGTCACCAAACTGAATTAACATCGGCGTATTAATGCGGTCCGCGACAAATACCGGCGAGTTGAGTAGATAAGGTTCGAGATTATCAAACATACTCTCGCCAATTCGACTTTGCCCCGTTTCGTACTGGAACTGCCGCGCTAAACCGGTACCCCAGCGAATACCACTATAAGCACTGGTCATGTTCGACACAGGTGCACCTGACACCACGGCAGTAAAGATATCAGTTTCAGCGACCAGGAATGCCGCTTGATAACCAGACCAGCTATGCCCGTGTAAACCAATGGCGTTCGGGTCCGCGACACCTAACTCGATAATTTTTTCAATCGCTGGCACTAACGACTCAGTCGCGCTTGGACCTGGCGCACCGATACGGAAATGCACGTCTGGTAAAAACACGACATAGTCCTGGCCTAAATAGAACGGAAAGTTTGGCCGGTGGTTTACACGCATTTGGTTCCACTGATATAAGCGCTGCGAGAATTTCTCGTAGAAATAGACCATAACCGGGTAGCGTTTATTTGGGTCGTAGTTATCGGGCTTAATTAAGACACCTTGAAGTGGCTCGCCACGAGTTGACTCCCATTCCACGAGCTCAGCATGACCCCACACAAACGCATCGCGTTGCGGATTTACATCCGTCAAGCGTTGGCGACTGGAGAAGTCGCGTGGAGCGAGCCATAAGTCTGGGAATTGACGGAAGTCTTGCTCGGTAAACAATATGCGCTGATGGTCATCACTGTGCGCTACCAGAGTGTAGGTTTTCTGGTCTTCAATTAATGGTACTAGGAGCGCTTGCTGGCCTTGATTCAGTTGCGAAGTTTGGACGTCAAGCTGATAAAAACCAGAGTGCTTCAGCTGCTCATGGTACATGCGAACCAAGACCGGCTGTGTCGCATCAATGCTCCGTTGCTCGCCGAACATCGCGATGCGGAACTGTTGATTTTGCTCACGGCCAATACGTGTCAGATTCGTTGCTTCGTTGGCGACAGTAACTTGCCAAATATCGAAGCGGTCATATATCCAGAATGCGCTGCTATCAGCTAACCAACCTGCAAAACCATAGGGGCTTGGATCCGCAGGTCGGTCATTCTCTTCATCAACCCACGAGACCGGAACATCCGTTGCCAGGGTTTGAATCTGGCCACTGGCAGCATCAAATAATTGAATTTGGCTGTTCGCCATAAAGACCACGTATTGTCCGTTGGGCGCCATTAAACCGCGCTGACTTGAGGTTAAACGCTCTGCGATCTGCTGACGTTCACCACTACTCAAATCAACGTAGTACAAGTCGTGATAGAAACCATCCCACGTGCGATCCCGCAAGTGTGGCTCTTGGTTAGACACCATCACCCCGACAGGGTTATCACTGATCATCACATTTTCATGCACGCTATCGCTCAAAGCGACTAAGGTTTGCTCGGCGATATGCAACACGGACGTCGCTGTTGCGCGCTGACGTTGGTTATGAGTTTGCCGCTGTTGCGGCATAATCATTCCGTCATCGCCGTGCCAGACTTGCAAGCGACGATCGTCTAACAAACGATCGAGGTCATATAGATCCGCCATACTTTCCGGCTGCGGGCGTGATGGCACTTTTTCTGCTGGGGTCGGTCGGTGACCGATGAACAGCCGGGCATTGTCATCACTCCAACGCACTGGGCTATGTTCGGACAAGATCATTCCCCGACGGTTGGTGTTCACTTCCGCCACGCCTTGTCCTGCTTGCCACAACCATAATGCCTGTGGGGTTTCCTGCAAATTACTGTCGAGGTCAGCAACTAAAAACGCTAACGCTTCGCCGTTTGGCGCAAAGGTCAATTTACTGACGACTTTTTTCGCCGTTTGCAACAAGGTGCTGCCACTGTGATTTGCGAGGTTATACAACACGACGGCATGTTCAGTTTGTGCTTTGCTGTTCTTATCCGTAGTCGCATCCGCGTCGTTGTTACTCTCATCGCTGTTCGTATCGCCATTCGCAATTTCTCGGACAACATGCAGTGCCAAGCGCGAGCCTTCATCCGCAGCAACCACATCGACCAAATTATGAATCAGTGTTTGCTCACCCGAATTTAAGTCAATCAAGCGCAATAAGGAGCCGTGCTCACTGCCATTTTCTTTGGCATAGGTATCGTTATGCACCACATAGAGAACTTGGCCATCATTGGCAAAACCGGTCGACTGTGCGTGGCTAAAAACTTCTTGTTCACCGCTCTCAACATTCACTAGCACTGCGTTCTGAACTAACTTCCGACGCTCTTCACGACTTGTTGCTCGCTCGCGTTCAAGCAATGGAGGCTGCTGCAAAAACACCGCAAACCGACCATCGCTGGTCACCTGCGGACGCATACCGCGGACCACTGTGAAAATGGTACCGTCGCCACTACGCACAACCTGTCCTTCCCGATCGCCATAGTCCGGGTTTGCGGAAAATGCGATCACGGCTAAATCGTCGGTAGTGACTTGCTGTTGGATTTCGCGAAATTGCATAATGTCGGTTAATTCCAACGGTCGCGGCTGTGCGTTCGTAGAGCGTGCTTGCGCTACGGTCTCACTCGCATACATGCCAATCGGCAGTAATGCGACGATCATGACCACAGGCAGCCAACGCCGACGCAGTTCAGTAAGCAAATGCTGCATGAATGTCCTCACTTTTTGTTAGATTTAACTCGATTATCGCCAAATCAACGCCGATCCTCCAGCCCCTTAATCGCATGGGTGAGGACGTTAATCTCGCGGAATCGCGGCGGCGGCAAAAAATCCAAGTAAGGTCGCAAGCGCGGCAAACAAGAATGTGGTTTCCGCACCCGCGCCCTGTTGCCAAGTTAACCCGGCTAACCAAGCGCCAAGAGCACCACCGCCACCAAAACAAATACTGACGTAAATCGCTTGACCACGGCTATGCTGCGCGGCTGGGAAATAACGATGCACAAAGCGCATGGCGGCACTGTGATGCAGAGCGAAACTAAAGGCATGAATTAACTGAATGCCAATCAACCACAACAACGACCCAGCAAACTGCGCGAGTAAGGCCCAGCGCAAAGCGGTGACCGCTAAGCAAAACATTAATAAATAACGCACTGGATAGCGCACCACAGTGCGCCCCGCCACCATAAACATCAACACTTCGGCAGCAACACCAAGGGCAATCAACGCGCCAACCGCCATGGGCGCATAACCGAGTTGGTTTAAATACAAGGCAAAAAAGGCGTAAAACGGCGCAAAACTAATTTGCAACAACAAGGTAGAAAGCATAAACATGACAAAGGGTCGCCGGCGCACACGGCGCCAGAACTTCTCTTCATCGATATCTTCGTGGCTTGAACTTGGGCTAGCTGGTTCTTGCAGCAAACTGACCGCAATTAACAAAGGTAACAACAATACCGCAGCAACTAACGGGAAGCTTTGTTTACCGCCCCATGCCAATATTTCTGCAGTGATCAGGGCGACGACAATAAAACCAATGGAGCCGCCCATGCGAATCCGGCTGTATAAATGCTGTTGCGCACCTAACGAACTCAGGGTCACCACCTCTAGTTGCGGCAAAATAGCGGACCAAAAGAAGCTGATCAGACCGAGCATCAGGGCAACGCTAAAATAACTTTCCAGTTGCGTGAGTGCTAAAAGAAGAAACAGAGAAGCGACGACCCCGGCACGAATGAGAGGCAGTAAGCGACCAAGACGATCGCCAACACTTGCCCAAACCGGTGGACCGATAATCCGACATAAGGTTGAAATGGCAATGAGCTCGCCAATCTGACGCGACTCAAAACCGAGAGCATCGAGGTAGACGCCAAGGTACGGCACCATGAGCGCTAATACGGCAAAATAGCCAAAGTAAGACCAACTCAAGCGCCGACACTGGCGCTTGAAGTCAGTCGTTAAATCGGTCATGACAGACGTCCTATAACTTCGGGAATTGATGCGTCACGGCACCGTTTTGCGCGCGTTGGCGCAACACATGATCGATTAACACGAGGGCCATCATAGCCTCAGCTATTGGCACGGCGCGGATACCGACACATGGGTCGTGGCGACCGTGGGTACTAATGGTTTGCGCCTGGCCATGAACATCGATGGTTTGCCCAGGTTTTTTAATACTCGACGTTGGCTTTAAAGCGATTTCGGCAATCACAGTTTGGCCACTGCTAATACCACCCAAAACACCACCAGCATGATTCGAACTAAAACCTTCTGGCGTCATTTCATCGCGGTGCTCCGAGCCACGTTGCGCAACAACAGCGAAACCATCACCAATACTGACAGCTTTCACGGCATTAATTGACATCAAAGCTTTCGCTAAGTCGGCATCTAAACGATCAAAGACCGGTTCGCCAAGTCCGGCTGGAACACCGATTGCTTCGACCCGAATTTTTGCACCAATGGAGTCGCCCTCTTTCTTTAATTGCCGGATAAGGCTGTCGAGGTCGTCTAATCGATCAGGATCAGGAAAGAAAAACGGGTTATCGTAAACTTGATCCCACAATAACTGTTCAGCATGAATTGAGCCCATTTGGGTCATCGCTGCACGAATTTGAATACCCATTGTCGCCAACCATTGTTTGGCAATGGCGCCAGCAGCCACACGCATAGCAGTCTCGCGGGCTGATGAACGGCCCCCGCCACGGTAATCCCGAAAACCGTATTTGTGCGCGTAGGTATAATCGGCATGGCCGGGCCGAAAGAGATCTTTAATGTCAGAGTAGTCTTTACTGCGTTGATCCGTGTTCTCAATCACCAAACCAATCGGTGTCCCAGTGGTTTTGCCTTCAAAGACACCCGAAAGAATCTTTACTTCGTCAGCCTCGCGGCGCGGCGTCGTATATCGGTTCGCACCCGGTTTACGACGATCCAGCTCAGCTTGGATAAATGCCTCATCGATTGCTAAGCCCGGCGGGCAACCATCGATGATTGCGCCGAGCGCCGGCCCGTGACTCTCACCAAAGGTCGTGACACGAAAAAGTTCACCGAACGTGTTTGCACTCATACGTAACGCCCTCCTGACCGAATAGTCTCCGCGTGTTCCAGTAATTGTTCGCGTGAAATCATAAATACGCCGTCACCGCCACGCTCAAAATCAATCCACATAAAAGGAACGTCCGGCCATTGCTCATCCATATGCACCATACTATTGCCAACTTCGCAAATCAGTAGCGCACCAGGGTTCATGTGAGCCGGGGCGTCCAGCAGTATCCTGCGCACCAGATCAAGGCCATCAAGACCCGCAGCGAGGCCCAGTTCAGGTTCATGATGGTACTCGTCCGGGAGATCTGCCATATCTTCTTGGTCAACATAGGGCGGGTTGGTCACAATCAGGTCGTAAAGACGTCCGTCGAGCGCATTGAAACCATCGGACTCTATCGCTTCAACGCGATGGCTTAAACCGTGTTCTTCAATGTTCATCCGTGCTACCGCAAGCGCATCGAGGCTAATATCAACGGCATCAACTTCCGCCTCCGCAAAAGAGTGAGCACAGGCGATAGCAATACAACCGGAGCCAGTACACAAGTCTAGAATCCGCTCAGGTTCATGGGTTAACCACGGCTGAAATTGCTTCTCGATCAATTCTGCAATAGGTGAGCGCGGCACTAACACGCGCTCATCAACATAAAACGGAAGGTCACAAAACCACGCTTTGTGAACTAGGTATGCCGCTGGCACTTTGTCTCGAATACGCCGATTTAAGAGTGCAGCAAGCTGAACTTTTTCATCGAACGTCAGCCGACAATCACGAAATTCATACAACTCAGGAAAAGACATCGAAGTAATCGCCGAAAGCAGCAAATTTGCTTCTTCCCAACCATCGGCTGCACCGTGACCAAAATAAACGTCGGCACCGTGTAATGCAGACGCGATGTAGCGCTGCCAGTCAGCAATAGTTAACAGGTCGTCGGTAAGCTGGGCATATTCATGAGTCACGATTTACTCTCCAAACTGAGCAATATGTAATGTATAACTGCCTATTATACGCATGATTTTGTATCATAGGGCGACCACACAAAGAAAACTGTAAGGATCTATCCGTCATGGCGAAGAAATCAAGCTCGCAAACAGGTAACAAAGCGCCAAGTCGTCTGAGCGCTGACGAGCTTGCTTTATTCCAAGAAGCCGTTGCCGGCGCAACGCCATTACAACAAGACGAAGTACCGCCCCCACCACCAAAAGAGAAGGCGAAACGCGTGTTTCAGCAACGTCAGGAAAAAACCTTACAACGCGTTCAAGCCACGGATCCATTTTCCGATCATTTTGAACCGAATTTACCCTCGGGTACCATGCAATGGGTCGCCACTGGCGACGAGCCCTATCTTGCCAAACGCCTGCGCCGCAGAGATTTTGAGCCGGGAATGGTGTTAGATTTACATGGCTACACGAAAGCGAATGCACGGATAGAGCTTGCAGCAGCGATAGACGCATGCATCGCAGAAAACATTGCTTGTTTGTGTGTCGTGCATGGAATTGGCCACGGCATCTTGCGTCAGCAAGTGCCCGCTTGGTTAACACAGCACCCGGCTGTGCGAGCATTCCATCAAGCACCACTTGAGTGGGGTGGCCAAGGTGCGCTCTTAGTTTTATTGCGTATTGCGGAGAACTAACCTGCTAGTCTTGGCAGTGCATGCCTTGCCAAAATCCCTGCATGGCAAGCGGTTCCAAATCAAGCTCGGCGATACCCGCGGTAGGGAATAACGGAGGTTGTACAGCACGGTCGAGATAAGCCGTGAGATAACACACAAACGGCATGTGTGACACCAGTAAAACATGTTCGGCCGGCTCAATTTGCAAACGCGCTAATAAGGCGCTGGCGAACATCTCGGCATCCCCTTCCGGCGTAATTTCAGAGGACACTTCAACGACTTCGGCGGCGATATGTTTGGCGACTGCTTGCCAAGTTTGTTGCGCACGAACATAAGGACTGACAATCACAAGGTCAATCTTCGCTGTTTGACTAGCTAACCATTTGCCGGCCGCGTGGGCTTCGGCATGCCCATGAGCGGTCAACTCACGTTCGTGATCTGGCTGTACAACACCAGCACACAAAGTCGGCGAGCACGCTTCACCATGGCGCATGACATACAATTTCATTTACTTTTGACTCCGCTGCCGGTCAGGCCGACCACCGGTCACTTTATCGGCTCGCCCGTCCTCTTTCGCTTGTTCAGCGCGACGACGGCGGATTTCTTTCGGATCAGCCACCAGTGGGCGATAAATTTCGACGCGATCGCCATGCCGAACTGAATCGGTTAGCTTGCAGGTCTTATTCCAAATACCCACTGCATTTGATTGCAGATCAATTTCTGGAAAATAACTTTGAATCCCTGACTGGGCGATCGCTTCAGCAACTGTGGTGCCTTCGATCACCGAGAATGGGATAATCTTTTGTTTCTCCGGCGTGCCATACACGACTTCAATACTAATCAAACGCTCAGCCATGGCCATAAACCTGTCTTGCCCGCGCTGCAAAGGCGTCAACCATACGCGAGGTTACTTCGTTAAACACTTTACCGAAAGCAAACTGCAGCATCTTATTCGAGAATTCAAAGTCTAAGCGCAAGATGACCTTGCAGGCCTCGTCACTGAGGGGCTTGAATTCCCAGCCGCCACGTAAATGGCGAAAAGGACCTTGCACCAATTCCATCGCAATTGAATGTTCATTTACAAACGTATTGCGAGTGGTAAACGCGTGACGAATGCCGGCCTTGCTGATCGATAATTCAGCAACCATGCTGGTGTCGCTTTCTTCGAGAATTCGGGCAGCGACACAGCCCGGAACAAACTCCGGATAAGCAGCAACATCATTGACTAACTCATACATTTGACGGCAGCTATACGGCACTAAGGCGCTGCGTTCAATTTGTGGCATCCAGTTACCTACTTCCTCTCGTCCTGCGCATCGAAACACAGCAGCCTGTCGCTGATATTAAACTTGATGCGCACGATGTGTTCAAGATTTCGACAATCGGCGAAGCTGCGCATTCTAACGAATCTAAAAAGGATGTGCATCTTTTCTTTCAGCCCCTTTTGCTATCGCGCGAGCAAGCGTATAATACGCCCCATGAAACAGAAAAAAAATCCATCAACAACAATCGCTCTGAACAAAAAAGCTCGCCACGAATATTTCCTCGAAGATAAATACGAGGCGGGTTTAGAGTTGCAGGGTTGGGAAGTCAAAAGCATCCGGGCCGGCAAAGTCAATATTGCCGACAGCTACGTGATCCTACGTGACGGCGAAGCCTATCTGCTGGGCTCACAAATTCAACCGTTAAATCAAGCGTCAACTCACGTTGTGTGCGATCCCGATCGCACGCGCAAGTTACTCTTGAAAAAACGTGAGCTAAACACCCTCATCGGTAAAGTTGAGCGCGAGGGCTACACTATCGTAGCCACCGCAATGTACTGGAAAAAATGCTGGGTGAAAGTCGAAATTCATTTGGCCAAAGGGAAAAAATCCCATGACAAGCGCGACACTATCAAAGATCGCGATTGGGCACGTCAAAAAGAACGACTCATGAAGCACCAACAACGTTAAGGCAATTGCGGTGCTTGTAGCCGCAATAACGCCTCTAACAACGGCGACCGCTTACTGGTATGAGCTTGGCCATTAATCAAGGTTTGCGTGGCCAAGCGTAAGTACACCAAGGCTAAGTTGTGGTGCGCCAAAAGTAACGAATCATCCCGCAAAATAGCTTGTTCATAGGCATGCTGCGCAGCGTGCAAACGCTGTTGCCTTAGTTGAATATTACCAAGCAGTAACCAACCTTGCGCGTCGTTGTCTTGTTGCGCCAGTAACCGATGCAGATAACTTTCCGCAGCGAGTAAATCACCATAACGATAGGCATTTAATGCCTTCTCTTCAAGACGACTCACCTCATCCGAGCGCATCGGTGCAGCACTGTTGCAGCCAGTGAGTAATAGCAAACCAAGTAGCGTTAAACTGAAGCGTTTCATTGAATATCCTCTGCCGGATGGGTGTGGACTGAATGGGGTTGGCGTTTTAATGCGAGTGTGTCAGCCGCGAGCTCGATGACACCCGTAGCTTCTTTGCACCATGCAATTCGATACGGGCGCAACACTTGCTCACGAATAACCTGCCCGGCATCATTCAACCAAACCAATTGCAGAGACTCATGTAAGAAAAAACTGTGGACGACCCGACAATTCGGCAGCCAGATTCCACTGCAACGTTCACCAGCCCGACCACGATGTCGTTGGCGCCAGCCAAACAAGCGTGGGAAGAATCGCCGTGCGACCCGCAGGTAGCCAATAAACAACCAATGCTCTTGTTGTCGAACAGCAAAGTTGGCAAAACTGCCGTACTCCCGCAAGCGCACATCACAATATTCATCACGATTTTTCATAACCCCTCCATGGGCGCAGCCCTATTAGGTCTGCCACATAACTTTGGCGGCAATAATGCCAATAAATGGCAACATAGTTGCCGGAAAAACAAACACAATTAAGGGTAATAACAACCGCACGGGAAGCTCCTGAGCTTGCTGTTCAACTTCTTCGGCTAAGGTTTGCCGAAATGACGCAGCTTGCTCCCCCAATAACCCCGACAGCGCTCCTCCATGCTGACTCGATTGAATCAACATGGTGACAAACATACTCACTTCGGCCACAGGATTACGCTGACGAAAGTTTTGCATGGCGTTAACCCATGGTTCACCGGTCCGCACTGCCGCCACAACTAAACGTAATTCTTGCTGTAACGCATTTTGGCGGCCTTGTGAAAGTAATTGCTGCATCGCCGCCATCAACGGCAAACCTGCGGTTAATAGCATCGCCAAAAGCTCCATCATGGCCGGTAATTGACAACGCACCCGATGCAAGCGCTGTATTCGAAGTTGCCGAGCATCGAGCGCTTTAAACACGGCCATGCCGATTACCATGAGCACAAAACTCAAACAACCCGCAGCTAGCATGGTCACCAGCACCAGTAACATTACAGCGCTACCTCAATTTTAAGCAGACGCTGCATCAGCCAATGACCACCGCACAACATCACCACAAGGAGTGCCGCTAGTCCCCAACCAATGGGATGTTGACTCAACTGTTCGAGCGACTCACCTTCAATTCCCCACAGCACAAGTAGAATAAATAAAGGCATGGCCGTCATCACTTTGCCCTGCAAACGGCCCTGCGCGCTCAGGCTTTTGATGCGTTGCTCAAGCTGTTGTTTGCGACGCAGTGTTTGCGCCAAACTATCGAGCAACTGTGCTTGCTTTCCACCAAGTGATTGGCCATGGTCTAGCGCGAGGTAAATTCGATGCAAATCGTCAGACGGATAGAGCTCGGCGAACGCCTTAAAGACCACAGGCAAGCTTTTCCCAAGGCGCAACTGGCGACTAATAATCTGTAATTCTTGCCCCAGTGGCGCGGTCATCTCTGCAGCGGCAAACGCAATGCCTTGTGCAACTGTACCGCCACTTCGTAGCGTCGTTGATAGCAACGTTAACATGGCCGGTAATTGTCGCGTGACATGTTGCTGGCGACGCTTTTGCATGCGCTTATAGCTTTGCCAAGGTAGTACGATCCCCAGCACGGTTAAAACCCCTAAGCTCCACCATGAGTCAAGAAAAAAACTCGCAACGAAAATGACTATACTGAGCAAAATGAACCAGATCAAAACTAAGTCGCGAACTCGTACGAACAAGAACAGAGAGGTTAAGTTGTTCTGCCAGCGCTGTTCGTAATGCTGGCGGTAGTCATGCAACAACCCGCGCACCAACACCGCCACAATAAAACTGAGACTGGCAGCCATGAGCGCCGCTGCCAACGTCGCTTGCACCAACTCAGTCATGGGCACTCACCTGCTGTAACCGGGCAATCATTTCATCACGCTGGTCATTCGGTAATTCATCAATAAAACTTGGTATTTGCCCGGTCCACTCATGGTTATCGCTTGCTTGGTTGTAACGAATAATCTCGGCTAACTGCATGACGTCGCCGGCTTGCCCGCGTACTTCCGTCAAACTGCTGACCACCCGTTTACCATTCGCTAATCGACAAATCTGTACAATCAGTTGAATCGCACCGGCGATTTGCTGCCGCACTGCATACAACGGCAAATCTAATCCAGCCATCAGTACCATAGTTTCAAGCCGACTGAGTGCGTCACGCGGGGTGTTTGCGTGCAACGTTGTCATCGATCCTGCATGACCAGTATTCATCGCCTGCAACATATCAAGGCTCTCACCACCGCGACACTCGCCGACGACAATTCGATCGGGCCGCATCCGCAGCGCATTCATGACGAGCTGCCGGATCGACACTGCCCCCGCACCTTCTTGGTTGGCCGGGCGGGCCTCTAAACAGACTAGGTTTTCGTGGTGCAACTGCAGCTCTGCAGCGTCCTCAATCGTGATCACCCGTTCACCTGGATGAATATGGTCCGCCAACACATTGAGCAAGGTAGTCTTGCCACTCCCAGTGCCGCCGCTAATGACAAGGTTCTGACGCTGCTTCACACCAATTTCGAGCAATTCGGCTAACAGCGGCGAAATGCTGCCAAACTCCACAAGATTTGCCATGAATATCCGGTGATTGCTGAACTTTCGAATTGTTAAGCAAGCCCCTGCGACAGCTAACGGAGGTAACACGGCATTGACCCGTGAACCGTTCGCCAATCGTGCATCCACCATCGGCGAACTCGCGTCAATTCGGCGCCCGAGAGGTGCCACAATGCGTTCAAGTACTTGGCGCAGCGCGGTTTCATGCATAAACTGCACCGGACTCAGTTGCAAACGACCCGACTGCTCAATAAATATTTGGTTATAGCGATTGACCATAATTTCTGAGACCGTTTCGTCTCGCAGAAGTCCTTCGAGCGGACCAAGTCCAACGACATCATCTAAAACACGTTGCGTAAGTTGCTGCTCACTCTCTTCAATTTGCCAATCCCGGCCTTCACGTAATTGTTCACGTAAGCCCTGGCGCACAAGATCTCGGAGTGCGTCATCATCGAGTTGCATAACATCAGTTTGATGTAAATTTAAAGCCGCAACAGTTTGCGTTAGTAGTTCTGCATAGGTTTTCATTGGCGCTCCTTTGCCGTATTTATGCCCTTCTTACTGCCTATCGAAATCGAATCAACGCTCTTCCATGCCGGTACAACCGAGAGTTTGAAACAGCGACATAAACTCTTGCTGCTGTTCCCGTTGCAGTTTCTGTTGCCGTTGTACTCGGCTCACATTGCGCGGTGTGACAAACACCACGACCTCCGTGTGTTGCTGACTATAATCCTCTGCACTGAGTAAATTACTGCCCGTTCCAGGGCCACTCATTGCACCGGGTAAACCACTTCGTGTTGAACTTTCTTCATAGCTAATTAGGCCTGCCACAACTAGCGTTTCGCCATCGGCAACCGTCACAGTTGTCTCGGTTCGACGACTGCGCAAACCCGGGACTCCTTGTACGGCAACGCTTAAGTCAGGATGACTTAATTCACTTATCAGATGCGTGCGGATTTGTTGATCGGCAAGTAACTCCGGCAGAACATGCAGCTGAACCCCGTAGTTTTTGAAGGTCACCTCCGTTTGTCCAAGCGCATTAGTTTGTGGTACCGGGATTTCGCCGCCAGCGAGAAAGGTCGCTTGCGTACCACTCTCAACACGCAAACGCGGCGTCGCTAGGACTTTCCCAGCACCACGCTCTTGCACGAGCTGCAGCACACTCCGCAAGCTCGCCATCCACCCTAGATAGCTACGTTGACCGCGGCCAAGCTCTTGCAACAAATCGCTATCACCAGGGACTAAATTCAGATCCATAGCGCTTTCAACACGCCAAATATCCCCGCCAACACCGTCCGCGAGCACACCAAATACCGGGCCTGCTGCGGTTTGCTGCCAACGTAAACCGAGTTGCTGCAACCAGCGCGTACTGACTTCATACACTTGTACTTCCAGTTCAATCACTTCGGCAATTTCTGGTGTGTAATACAAGCCATGTAGATCCAGTTGACTATGTTGTTGCTTAAGCTCTGTGAACTGTGCAAGCTCATGAGCACTCACTTCACCACGCAAAAATAAATAGCCGTCGTCCCATTGGCTAGTCACTACACCAAGTTCAGACAGCTCGCTTTGGTCGCGTTCGCGGCTACTTAAAATCGCTCTTACTTGGCGCTCAAGCTGCCGGTCCTGGCGAGCAACAACCCGCACGCGTTGCCTATGACGAACACCTTTATTGGTCCACCACCAGAGATCGACTTCGCCAACTTGCAGAGCAAGAATGAGGAGCTCTCGCTCATTCATTAAACGCGCTTCAATAATGTCTGTGCGAGCTAATGCAATCCGTTGAATTTGATCCTGACTAACAATCAATTCAGCACTATCCACGACGAGACTGAGCGTGGCTGGGTCATTTTCGCTTGCTGCAACTCGATTAAGAATGACCAGCAAAACAATCACCACGGCGACGATTCCAATGCTGTGCTTACGTGCTTGTTTTGAATTTGCCGGCGCTGTCCCTTTCTTGTCTTGCATCCTTTCTACCATCCTATGTCTGTTGTAGGCTGCGTTTGTGAACTCGGAAATATCCATTCAACTGTCGGATTGCCTTGCAAGCGACGTGGCGAGCCACTTTCATGTTGGCGCGGTCGCAAAAAAACCTGCAATGTTTGGTTATGATACGCTTGGTGAAAACGCATCACGTCGGTCAGCGGGATGGCCACAGTAATCACATTCATGCCGCCGCGTTGCTCACCATCCTGCAAGCGACCATCAATTGCTAATACCTCTAAAGCCGACGCTAGAAGCTGGGTGCCGCCCGGAGCATCGGTATAAAGATCAATGCGGTCACCAATATGCAAAGCATTACCATGATGGTCTTCATCGTTGACCCGAAAGCTAAACGCTGTTTGTTGTTCACCCAAACGGCTACTTAACCTGTGATCGAGATAAGGCAATAAATGAATTCGCTGCAGCGGACGACCTGCAACTAAGTCAGTCGTTAAGTCTGTCCGCAACACACGTCCTATGATCGATTCAGCATCTTGCGCGAGGATCGCATCTGCCGCGAGTGCATCAGGGTTCACCTGCCGCACCCGCATATTTTTCGCGGTTAGTTGCTCCCCGGCAGCCAGCGCTTGCGCAGGAACAACAACGGCCACTCGTTCATTGGCGGTCTGCAGCGTTTGATAGTCGCGGCGATATTGTTGTTGAAGATCCATTTCCGTTTGTCGCAAGTAGTTTTGCAAAACAAACCATGCAAATAGTGCCGCTAGAATGCCAACGAACAATGGAATCAAAAGCCACAGTTTGCTTTTTAAACCAGCAACAAGCTTCATTACGGAGTTCCAAGTGTATGGGTTAGCCAGACCACACCAGGCTCTTGCTCCCAGCCGACCACCGAGTACACACCACGCTCGGTTAGATAACTCAGCACAAAGCTGCCCTGATATCGATCATGAATATGAATTGGTCCAATGGCTTCTTCTTGCATCTTGTCGATGGCTTCGTAGTAATGGGTCGCCAGTGGGCGGTTGGATAGCTCACTGCGCACTTCACCCGAATGAGAGTTGTACACATACAACTCATCACCGTGGTGTTCATCTTCAGTGAGCAAGGTTTCCGTCCATAACAAATTGTCATCATGCCACATCAGGGTTAGCATAAATCTCTCGCCCAAACAGTCGACTCGTTGTGTATCGGAGCTTGGTAAAATCAAGCAGTCGTGCGTTCCGCTCATAAGTTGTAATAGTGGCTCTGTGCGTGATTTCAGTAGCCAAATACGAACGTTTAGGCCAAACACCTTCGCAATATCGATAAGCTTCTCGGTCACCAAAGGTTGCGGTAAATACGTCGGTCTATCGGATTGCAACTGTGCCTGAGCAGCGCCAATCAGCACGAACACCCCACAGCACGCACTCAGCACAAAACGGGTCGTCTTAATGAATCGCATAGTCTACTCCTTTAGTTACAGTTGACGTTTTGACAACGCGCATGAGCTGGCACCACATCCACATCAACATGCCCCAGCCGCAGTTGATCTGGGCTAAACTCTCGAGCGAACGGGATTAATCCGAGAATAGATTGAATTTGTTGAAAGCCAATTTGATTTAGAAAATCTGTGGTAGTCAGTGCTTTTGGTCGGCTACTTAAATGTGCCAAACTCTGCGGTTGCCACGCATTGCTAAGACGACTGAACCTTAGCCATGACTGTTCCTCATCTTCGTGTTTTAACTCTGCCACAGCCAAATTGTTCGTTGGTAATGAAAACCCGCGCTGTATGCTCAACAGATCCCAAACCGGAGCGATCAAATTGGCAAAGGCATAATTACTACTTGTTCGATAATCCAGCTCGTAGTCGTCTCCCACGGCTAACCGAAACTCTTTTTCGTAATCCTCAAGCTCTAAGTTTTCGAGTCCTGCGGCACTGCGCAAAGGTTGATCTGCAAGAATGACGGGCAACAATTCTTGCCCGCGCCAGCGCTTGGCTAAACTTTGTTCAACATGCGGCATTGACACCAACAGTAATAATCCGAGTAAACTGATGGCTAGAGTTAACTCAACCAACGCTTGTCCGAAATTCCTTTTCATATCTGCATCCTTAAAAGTTCGAGTTCCCAAATAGGGATCGCCACAGCACGAGTTTGCCATAACGCATTGTGAATATTGGCCCGTTCATTGCGTCCATCACGCCGTTGCCAAAACTGCTGCGGACGCGAAAAATAAAGCTGCTGCCGACCCGCGCCCCAAATCACTGGAACAAACGTCTCTGCTTCCCCCTCATTATCGGCATGCGCTGTCTCTGGTTGTTTAGAACGGACAACTAGGGTGATTTGAGGTTCGCGGTCACTATTGCTCAAGCGATAGAAGCTAGGGATTCGGTGTCCTACACCTAAGTTTCGACCAAATCGTCCCGCTTCGGCACTGGCACGCCGGTTAAACCGATAACTTTCACCAAACCCAGGTGTTCGACCACGACTAGGTAAACGTTGTTGAAAGAAGGCCGACCCACCCCCCATCGGGGCTTCCTGCCAACGGTAAATGGCATTCACATGAAACGAAAAAGTATCGACACTTTGCCATTCAATGCGACCAAGTAAATTCTTTACATCTGATCCACCGGCTTTATGTGCATAAATAATGGGCGCGGCATCAAATAGTCGATAGGTTCGCCGTTGGCTAAACGGATCACGGCTCTCCATCGCCATCCGCACGTAGTCATTTTGGTCCGTCGGCGCGGACGTTCGCGTTTGCATCCGTAGCCACAAGTATTCAATGTCGAGCAAGGTCTGATGATTAAACATGAACAGCTCAAGCTCCGGATCATTCTCTTCAACCACCTGCGTCGCTGTTGCGATGGTGCTTAGCAAACTGGCTTGATGAAACGTGAATTGTGCCAATTGCAGCATTTGTACCGTGGTTTGCTGAACTAGAATTAAGCCATACATCGTTCGCTCCATAGGTACACGCAAGCGGTCGACTGCCATGGCCATATTACGCGTGACAATATTCACACTTGGAATCCAGGACGTATAAAGTGCAATTCGCCCCATGCTGCGGCGTGTCATGTCGTACCAAGTGTGGATTCCCATTAACTGCCCAATGACAATTTCATTTGCCAACATGGCCCGATTAGTAATCCCTTTGAAATTCAGATCCCGAGCAGCAATAACGGCGACACTTTCCGCTGCGTACTCGGCCACTTGTGTTGCTGCCGACTGTTTTTGCAGCTGACTGGTGAGCTGCACTGTTAACAGCACAGTCACCAGTAAGCCGGCAAACAACAAAGTCATCGCAACGAGATAAAAACCTCGGCTACGTGAACTCAGGCGCATGCTTAGTTACCCGAATGGGTACCCTCGTCATAATTACCGAGCCCATAGTTTTGATTGGCAGTGCTTGATGCGGTATTCGCCGCTTGTTCTGATTGACGAATCTGTTGATCCGCAGACTGTCCTGAAATCTCTTTCGCGACCCCAGCCATTTGCGTGCGCACCGTTTTACCAAAAAACGAATACACCCCAATGGCGGCGACCACGACCAGAGCAAGAACAACAATGTATTCCGTCATCCCTTGACCGCGTGCGTAACGAGCGGTTTTAGGACGACTTTGAGTACGACTTTGAGAACGAGATTGATGAACTAGAGATGATTGCATAGCGCCTCCGTGGCACGGTAGTTTTCCGTCACTTAATTTCCCATTAAACCAAGCCATCATGGCCGGTGAAAGAGAGCTTAGAGAACGCTATGCAAAAAAGAAAGTGCTTGACCGCGTTTTAATCGATTGCCAAGTATTTATGTAATTGAACCGATAATCGCCAGTTGCGTTGACGGCATACTTTCATCGCTAATTCGGTCGCATGTGGGCGCTGGCTAATAGGCTGCAAGCAAATCACAGTGCCCGGTTGTACTGGGCAATCCAATAGCAGTTGATCAAGCTGCTCGATGTGCTTCTTCATCGCCACTGGGTATTTCACTTCATTTGCACGCAGCATAGCGTCGGCACGCACGTCCAAGCCACCCGGCATATCCACTTTCGGCGAGACCGTCACCCATGTTTGCGGACTAGTCAGTACTTCAAAGGTACCGCTCGTTTCAATTTGGAGCCGATAACCAGCTGTCTCAAGTACTGCTGCAAGCGGGCGTAAATCGTACATACAAGGTTCACCACCGGTTATCACAACATGTTTAGCAGTAAAGCCTCTGGCCCTAATTTGGGCGAGGATATCTTCGCTAGTCACCTCGGCAAAATTCGCACTGGCCTGCTGTTTTGCAAGTACATCGGTGATCGCAATCCGATCGCTGTCGTTCATCTCCCATGTGTGTTGCGTGTCACACCACGGGCACCCAACCGGACAACCTTGGAGCCGAATAAAGATGGCGGGCACGCCGGTGTAGACACCTTCGCCTTGAATTGTTTCAAACAATTCATTAATTGGGTAAATCATAACGCTCCTGCGGCTTCTGTCTGCGACTTGAATCAGGTAAACTTTGATTATACGTGAGTCGGTATGGTGGGAGCAAAAAGATGCAGGAAAAATCTCAAGGTAAGAAAAAAGCAGTGGTTATTTATTCTGGAGGTATGGACTCATTTACTGTCCTGCACCGTGCGCTTGCCGATGGATTCGAGGTTTTTCCACTATCATTTCACTACGGACAACGCCATAGCAAAGAACTCGACTGCGCTGCCGCTGTGTGCACGGCGCTTGGGTTAGAACACAAGCTTGTCGATATTCGCAGCATCAATACCCTCCTGGCGGGCTCGGCGCTGACCGATGACATTGATGTTCCGACTGCCGATTACGCTGAAGGTAATATGAAAGCGACTGTGGTTCCGAATCGCAATATGATTCTATTGTCACTGGCCATTGGCTATGCTGTGTCGATTGACGCCGATGAAGTCTATTACGGTGCTCACTCAGGTGACCACGACATTTACCCAGATTGTCGACCCGAGTTTGTCGAAGCGATGAATCAAGTAAGCCAACTCGCTAATTATAAAGCGATTCCAGTGCGCTCACCCTACTTGTATAACAGTAAAGCCGATATTCTCGCTGACGGTCTGCGAATGGGTCTAGATTATGGTCAAACATGGACCTGTTATAACGGTCGCGACCTCGCCTGCGGGCAATGCAGTGCTTGTCGTGAGCGCCTAGGGGCATTTGCAGCGCACCAGTTAACCGATCCGCTGCAATACGAATAAGCGTTCGCGCCGGGTTTTTAAGCGCGGCGCGCCAATAAAGTTTGCACATCCTGCCAACGTTGACTCGCTTGGAGACTTGCCAGCGAGTCATAGGCGCTCTGCCCTGACAGTATTTTTACTGGATTACGCGGCGTGGTTGGGAATTCAACCGTGTCGAGGACCACTTGTGCTTGCGCCTGATCATTACATACCAGCAATAAATCACAGCCTGCGGCCAATGCCTTTTCTGCTCGTTGAGTAATATTGCCAGCGACGGTGGCCCCTGCCATTAACAAGTCATCACTAATAATCACGCCTTGAAAGCCGAGATCATTGCGCAAGACTTTTTGCATCCAGAAGGTCGAGAAACCGGCTGGATCTGGACACACTTGCGGGTAAATAACATGAGCAGGCATCAACGCCTGAATATGTGGCAGTAATTCAATAAAAACTTGTGTGTCATGCTGGAGAATGTCTGCTAAAGGCCGGTCGTCGACAGGAATATCGATGTGCGAATCCGCCACGACAGTGCCATGTCCCGGAAAATGCTTCCCTGTCGTGCGCATGCCCGCTTCGTGCATCCCCCGCATAAATGCAGCCGCTAACGGCACAATTGCGGCACTGTCGACACCAAACGAACGATCACCAATAACAGAGCTAGGTCCATGGACGTCGAGTACTGGCGCAAAACTGTGATCGACACCACAAGCTAATAATTCACTGGCCATTAACCAACCGAGTTCACGCGCATAGGCTGCATTCCGTGCCGGCTGTTCAGAATAACTTGCAAGGGTTGCCATTGCTGGGATTGGACTAAATCCATCGCGAAAACGCTGAACGCGACCACCTTCATGGTCAACAGTAATCAATACATCTCGGCCTGCAGCTTGTCGAATTGCCCCAGTTAGTTCGGTTAATTGCGTCGGGCTTTCATAGTTCCGAGTAAATAAAATAACCCCTGCAACCTGCTCATGACGCAAGATAGCTTCGTCTTGCGCACTTAGCTCTGTACCTTCAATATCGAGAAGCAACCCAGTTTGAAACATAAAAATCCTATACTTAACAAATGCATGCTTATTGTCAGACTAATTTGAATAAGCACCAAATTGAACGAAAACTGTTATTTCAAAGTATCTTAAAAGTGACTATGCTTAGAGCAAGGACGTTCCTAGCATGTACGGGCGCTACGAAAGTGCCGGTATATGAAAAGGTTATAGACAGTGAATCTTACACCAGAATTGCGGTCTATGTTGTAAAGACTTTGCCAGCGAGATAATTGCCATGTTAACAGCCAAACGATTTCTACTCACAGCCCTTAGTGCCGGCCTCTTAGCCGCCTGCGGCAGCGATTCGGTCTTAACTGGAGATTCTCCCAATCTCGGTAATGCGCAGTGCTCGGTGGTTGGACAGAACCAGCAACTCCTCAGTTTCATGGAAAGCCGCTATTTGTGGCTAGACGACATGCGTCGTAACGTGAACCCAGCGAATCACGGGAGTATTTATCAAATGCTCGATGCACTGCGTGCTCCCCAAGATATTTTCTCGTTTATTCTAACAGAGAGTGAGTATCGCGAACGCTATGTTGATGCCGTCTTTTTTGGGTTCGGCTTCGGTCGCCGCGATCGAATTGACCTCGGTGTCGTGCAAATCACCTATGTGTACGAAAATTCACCGATTGCCCAAGCTGGCGTCCGTCGTGGCGATGAAATTACTGCAGTGAATGGTGTGAGTATGGCCACTTGGTTTAATCGCATTGCGAATGGTCAAGCAACGATGACCGACGTTTTCGGACCAAACCAAGACGGCGTTCAGCGCGAATTTACTTGGCGGCGCCCTGACGGCACTGTGCTCACCGAAACAGTGCGTAAAACCCAAGTTGAAACTAACACAGTCATGGCTGTCGAACGCTTTCAAGTGGACGACAAACAAGTTGGCTACTACGTCTTCGATAGCTTTATTAATCGCTCTGAGGACGATTTAAATGATGCTTACGACCAGCTTATTGGTGTTGACGAGCTGGTCATCGACTTACGCTACAACGGCGGTGGCTTGGTTCGCGTCGCGAATCAACTTGCCAGCCAAGCAAGTTGGAACCAAGTCGACGGCGAAATCTTCTTAACCTACCAGTACAATCGGAATTTTAACGACGAAGACTTTTATTTTAACCTCGGTGCTGGTATCGAGCGCTTAAATTTAGATCGCGTTTACGTGCTCACCACAGGCGCAAGTTGCTCGTCCTCTGAGTTAGTGATTAACTCGCTTAGTCCATTTGTGGATGTCGTCACGATTGGCCAGCCCACCTGTGGTAAGCCAGTAGGTCAGCAACCGGGGCAAATATGCGACAAAATCGTTTTCGCAATTACCTTCCAAACTGTCAATGCAGAAGGTGAAGGTGATTACTTTGATGGTTTACCAGTGACCTGCCCTGCCAGTGACACTATTGTTGGAGATTGGGGAGTCGTCGGTGACCCATTACTCGACGGCGCACGTTACCACATCGCGAACGGTCAGTGTCCCGGCAGTTCAGGCGACGGCCCTATGAATGGCGTGATGGCTCTGAGTGACGACGAAACTGTGCAACGGGACGTGCCAGAGCAGTGGCAAGAGCACCCATTAATGTGGAAATGGCGTCACGAACACTAATCCAATCACAAGGATTCGAGACGGTTTAGTGAGAGAAATGAAAGTAAAAAGCCGTGGTCACAGTCATTGTGTCCACGGCTTGTTTTTTGGGAGGAACAAGTAGGTCACTCGCCCCAACCAGCTTGGTTAGTCGTCGTTAAATACAGTCTCGCGGCACATAACGCCCGTCGCGCATCGCATCGAACTCAAAACTGTCGACAGCAATTGCTCGCTGCCGGAGTCGCTCAGCAACAGCAAGGCGTTGGCCTTGTTCTGCGGTGATGACTTCGCCAGCAATGGCTGCTTCCACAAGGCTATCCCCAACCAAGTTCGCATCGATGACACCTTGCTTTTGCGCTTTATACACTTTCTTAAATACCGCTTCATTATCGTGCATATGCTGAAACGCTAGTTCCATGTGACCAGTCACATCCGCTTCGTCGTCTCGCCAATAGGTTAAAAACGTATGGCGTTCACGTAAAACTCCGGGCTCCATCATAGCGTTAGCAATACCTTGCGCGTACTCATCCGCTGGTCGGTCGTAACGATTACCCCATGGGAAAACCAATAACGAGAGAATGCGTCCTAACCATTTTTTCGGAAAGTTTTTGAAGAAACCGCGAAACGCTTGCCCGATCAAATGGAGCTGCAATTGCATGGCATAGTGGACAAAGGGCAAGTCCGCAACTTGGCGCCCATCGTCTTCGAATCGCTTTAAAATCGCTGAACCTATGTATAAATGACTAAGAACATCACCAAGGCGCGCCGAAATCATTTCCTTGCGCTTAAGGTCACCGCCCATCGTCAACATCGATACATCGGCGCAGAGTGCGAGCGCGCGGCTCATACGTGATAACTGCTGATAATAGCGGATAGTCTCGCCGCCTACTGGTGCATTCGCGAAACGGGCGCCAGTTAGGCCATGCCACAAACTCGCAAAAACGTTACTGGTGGCAAAGCCAATATGTTTGATCAGCAGTTGATCAAAGCTACGTAATCCAGCTTCTTCATCGGCATCTGCTGCAGCTTCCATTTCCGCCAAGACATAAGGATGACAGCGTGTGGCCCCTTGGCCAAAGATCATCAGATTGCGAGTCAAAATATTCGCACCTTCAACGGTGATCGAAATCGGGATCCCCATATAATTGGAGGCAAGATAATTCATTGGCCCCATTTGAATCCCTTTACCCGCGTGCACATCGAGACCATCGTTAAGAACTTGCCGCCCCATCTCAGTCATGTGGTATTTAGTAATTGCCGTAATGACTGAGGGACTGTAACCCTCGTCAAGCGCAGTAAGCGTTAGGCGACGCATGGACTCAATACTATAATTCAAGCCACCTATTCGCCCCATTGCTTCTTGCACGCCCTCAAACTTGCCAATCGGCAAACCGAATTGCTGACGAACATAAGCGTAAGCGCCGGTTAAACGCTGAACATTGTGCCCCGTTGCTGTCGCAAGCGCTGGCAACGAGATACCACGACCGGCCGACAAACATTCCACCAACATTCGCCAGCCCTTGCCTGCATAGTCAACGCCACCAATAATCCAGTCGAGCGGAATAAATACGTCTTTGCCGTAGGTCGTGCCATTCATGAAAGCTTGCATCAATGGTAAATGGCGGTCGCCAATTTCAACACCAGGGTGACTGGTCGGAATTAACGCGCAAGTGATACCGATTTCTTCTTTTTCACCAATCAGTTGGTCTGGATCATAGAGTTTAAATGCCAGTCCCAAAACAGTAGCAACGGGTGCGAGAGTAATATAGCGTTTGCTCCAATTGAGCTTGATACCAACCACTTCTTCACCATTAAACTCGCCCTTACACACGACGCCCGTATCGGGTATTCCGCCTGCGTCTGAGCCTGCTTCTGGGCCGGTTAAGGCAAAACATGGTATTTCCTTGCCTTTCGCTAATGCTGGCAACCAATGTTCCTTTTGTTCCATCGTGCCATAGTGGGTCAGTAGTTCACCGGGACCGAGGGAGTTGGGCACCATAACCGTCACTGCTGCTGAAAGCGATCGGGTGGCAATTCGCGATACAATGTGCGAATTGGCGCTTGCCGAGAAATCTAACCCGCCGTACTCTTTACCGATAATCATGGCAAAGAACCGGTGCTCTTTTAAATGCGCCCATACCTCAGGCGGCAAGTCATGCCCCTCGGTATTAATTTTGAAGTCGTCGAGCATGGCGAGTAACTGCTCAAGCGGTCCATCGATAAAGGCTTGCTCGTCGGCCGAAAATTGGTGTGGTTTGGTTTTTAGCAGCTTAAACCAGTCTGGGCGACCGGAAAAAAGCTCACCATCCCACCAGACGTCTCCTGCTTCCATCGCCTCACGCTCAGTTGACGACATGGGTGGTAGAATCGTCTTGAAAATCCGGAATACTGGTTTCGAAATCAGGCTCCGGCGAATATCAGGTACGCCAAACACAATCAGCGCGGCGACCAATAAAATAAGTAATATGGACATAATGCAACTCCTTCAATGCCCTTGCGCAATAGGTCTAATTTAAATAATAGCCTAGTTTTTCGCTTCTGGATCGACCGCAGCAATGCCCGCGGCAACGAATGGTAGTAACTTGAGAAAGGTTTCTTCAGCTTGCGTCGCTTCACCAAAGTCAGCCAACGCAATTTCACGTAATGCTTGACCTGACACCTGCGCAAACAGCATAGCGCCCAAACTAAAATGCAAACGCCAAAACAGTGTTTTGCGACTCAAATGTGGGTTAGCCGTTTGAATCATCTCAAAGAAACGCTGCACGACATGACCATAATGAGTCATAGTAAATTTGCGCAAATGCCCTTGAATTTCACTGTAAGCATAGCCGAGTAGACGCAAATAAATAACCGGGCCGTCGAGACGGACTTGGCGCAATGCAATTAACGGCTGAGTTATGCACGCCAACACATCGGTCGTGGTGTACGTTGACTGCTCTCCAAGTCGCTGCAACTCAGTTTCTAGCGCTGGCATGAACACCATCTGATAGCGCGCCATAACCGCCTGAATTAACGACTTTTTGGACCCAAAATGGTAATTCACCGACGCTAAGTTAACGTCAGCCTCAGAAGTAATTTGTCGCAGCGATGTTTGCTCGAAGCCATGTTCGGAAAACAGCTTCTCTGCCGCTAGAATGATTTTGTCTTTGGTTTTGACCACGACGCGTGGCACCTCGCATTTAAAACGTACGTTTAATTTAGCTTGAATTTAACGTACTTCAGAGGTACCAGCAAGTCCGATGTGCATGAGCCCTGAGCTAGAATACTTAGGGCTTTGCTGTTCTTTGATACGATTACTGGGCGGCCGAAGTATCTAATACTGGGAATGACTTGACTAACTCATCGACTGCCTGCATTTGTTTTAAATAGGCCGGTAGCTTATCTAGTGGCAACGCACAAGGTCCATCACATAAGGCTTTATTTGGATCCGGGTGTGCTTCCAGAAACAGACCTGCAATGCCAAGAGCCATACCAGCACGCGCTAACTGAGCAGCTTGAGCTCGACGCCCGTCAGCGGAATCGCTCCGACCGCCTGGTCGCTGCAGTGCGTGAGTGGCGTCGAAGATAACCGGCGCCATAGTTTTCATATCATCCATGCCAAGCATATCAACCACTAGGTTGTTATAGCCAAAACACGAGCCCCGCTCACAGAGTAAGATTTTCTCATTACCTGCTTCGGCAAACTTTTTCATGATATGACGCATCTCGTGTGGAGCTAGAAATTGCGGTTTCTTAATATTCACGACTGCGCCCGTCTTCGCCATAGCAACAACTAAGTCGGTTTGCCGCGCCAAAAAAGCGGGTAACTGCAATACGTCAATTACCTCTGCCGCCGGCGCTGCCTGCCACGGTTCGTGGACATCGCTGATCACGGGTACGTTAAAGGTCTGCTTGATTTCTTGTAGGATTTTTAAACCTTCATCTAAGCCCGGCCCCCGAAACGAGTGAATCGACGAGCGATTCGCCTTGTCAAACGATGCCTTAAACACATAAGGAATGCCCAGTTTCGTCGTGACCTCAACGTAATACTCGGCAATTTGCATCGCTAAATCGCGGCTTTCGAGGACATTCATGCCGCCAAACAAAACAAACGGTTTGTCGTTTGCAACATCAATTCCCGCGACTTGGACTTGCTCAACTTTCATCATTCGGCTGTTCTCTGTTCCTAAACTTATGACTTCATACTGCTTGGCGGTTGTAACCGCTCGTGCAGTAACCCTAGGTAATCTTGCACTGCTTTAATCAGCTCAGGTGCAAAGCAGCCAGTCGCTGCGTCTAAGACTTTACGTAATGCCTGCTGTGGTGAATCGCTCTGACTTTGCAGGGCAAATATCTGCATAACAAATACCAGAAGCTGCAAGTCGAGCGGATAGCCTTTCCCTTGCAGAACCCCCGGAAAGCCCTCACCGTCAACACGTTCAAAACGCGCATCGGCGGCAGCTAGTACTAATTTCATCACCTCAGTCTGGTCATTCTGCAGCCCACGCAAAACGCGCTGCAGTCGCTCATACCCCAAACGCGCCTGAGTTCGCTCACACCCTTCTGCAACCGCGCTGTAGGGAGCTAACAAGGCCGCAATCATTGCCGCCAACGCCAAATTCTCGTGCCGCTCGAGCGGGATATCCAGTGCTTGTGCAAGCACAGCAGCGACTTTCGCGGCTGGATGCAACTGTTTGTCTTCACTGAACAGATGGTCACGCTCAAGCTCCTGCGCGTGTTCAAGTGTACGGCGGATAAAGTCTTGGGTGTCTTGTTCGCGAAGCACATTATTCAAAGCCAGTTGAATTTGTTGGGCAAACAAGTTTAAAAGATCTTGTTCTTTGTCACTCAATGCCCGCGCCAGCCCACTTAAACACAATAAACCACCGAGTTTCGCACCAGCTTGACAATAAACCAACGCCAAATCGTCACTAAAATAAGGTTCTCGAGTGGCAATCACTTGCTCAAGTTCACGCAACGCAGAAACCGGTAGGGCTGCTTTAAGTGGTCGCTGCACTACGACTTCAGCTTCATCGCCGAAGGCGGCACGAACAGTCATTGCGGCCGTGCCCTGTTCGCGATCAACCTCAGCATATAGAACTTGGCGCGCACCACCAATCAACCAACTCAGTTGCTGCACAAGCCCGTCTACTAACTGATCCATCGACTGTTCGGAAAACAAGTCGGTGGTTGCATGGAGAATCTTCTCCAAGCCACGGCGACTGTGCTCAATCGACATAATATCCCGATAGGAACGCAGACTCGACATCACCGCAGTAAACAATTTCTGTGCGGTTAGTTCTGTTTTTGATTTATAGTCATTAATGTCGTAATTGATAATGACCGTGCGCTCAGGCGCTTGGCCTGGCTGACCAGTGCGTAGAATAATCCGGGTGAAATGGTTGTCGAGGTCTTCGCGAATATACTTGGCCACACGCAGTCCGGCATCGTCGGTTTCCATCACCACATCGAGCAAGATAATAGCTGCATCGGGATGTTCTTCCATCAGCCGGCAACCTTCTTCACCGGACTCGGCGCTGTAGAACTCGAGCTTACGCCCCAAGAACTCAAAATCACTCAACGCGAGACGTGTTACAGCATGCACTTCCGGCTCATCATCAACGATCAAAATTTTCCAACGCTCACTTAGTGCGTCATTGCTGGGCACAGGCTCTTCAGCAAACAAAAATTGATCATTCATGATGGTTGTCCTTTCGTTTTATCGTCACACTGCATCGGCATTAAACTAAATGCGTCAATATGCTTGCAGTATAGTTACTCATTCAATATCTCACAGCTTAATCGTGAATTCTATGGATAACATGGCTGCCGCACCAACGAGCACCAGTGACCCGCTCGAGCCCAGCATAATCAAGCCACGTTTTCGCGTTTTCGTAACCGGCGTTGGTCAGAATCGTACGAAGAGCTTGCCCTTGTTCACAACCATGCTCAAACAGTAGCCAACCGCCTGCGACCAAGTAGTCTGGTGCACGACGAATAATCGCTTGATAGTCCGCAAAGCCTTGTGCGTCGGCGACTAACGCAGACTGGGGTTCAAAACGAACATCCCCTTGCTGCAAGTGCGGATCGTCTGCAGCTAAATAAGGTGGATTACTGACAATCAACTGGAATTGTTGCGCCGCAGCGATTGCTTGAAACCAGTCACTTTCTCGTACTTGCAAGGTCTGCTGTTGTGATGTGCTTAATAGCCGTTCAGCGTTACGTTTTGCAAGAGCTACTGCGGCAGGCACTTTGTCAACAGCTGTGATACGCCATTGCGGTCGTTCGGTTTTCAATGCAATCGCAATCGCGCCGGTTCCAGTACCTAACTCTAAAATTTCGGCGGGTTGGTCTGCAAGCAACGACAAAGCGGTTTCAACCAATACTTCAGTATCGGGGCGCGGTATCAGTGTGCTTGAGGATACTTCGAACGGCAGTGACCAGAACTCGCGGTTGCCGGTCAAATAGGCCACTGGCTCACCTTGCAATCGACGCTGCAATAATTTGTCGAACTGCTCATGCGCTGCGGCGCTTAATGTTTGATCCGGCCACGTATACAAATAACTGCGCTCGACGCCCAACACGAACATAAGTAATACTTGGGCATCAAGTTGAGGCGTGTCGAAACCAGCAACGGTCAACGCTGCCGTTGCTTGCTTTAATACGCGTTCAATTGACATGACGAGCACCGACGATAATTACTCACCACCATCCGCCAGTGCTGCTAACTGATCCGCCTGGTGTTCTTGAATAATCGGCTCGAGTAACAAGTTTAATGAGCCTTCTAACACTTCATCTAAACGATAAAGAGTTAAGTTGATACGATGGTCAGTGACCCGGCCTTGAGGGTAATTATAGGTGCGAATCCGCTCTGACCGGTCACCACTGCCGACCAGTGAACGACGTGTGCTTGCCTCGGCAGCTTGCCGTTTAGCGTCTTCAGCTGCCTGTAAACGTGCCACTAACACGGACATCGCTTTCGCTTTGTTTTTGTGTTGTGACCGTTCGTCCTGACATTCCACCACAACACCTGTCGGAATGTGAGTCAGGCGGACTGCTGAATCAGTCCGGTTAACGTGCTGACCACCAGCGCCAGACGCTCGATAGGTATCAATTCGCAAGTCAGCTGGGTTGATTTCAATTGCTTCTGCTTCTGGGATTTCTGGTAATACAGCCACGGTACAGGCCGAGGTGTGAATTCGACCCTGCGACTCAGTTTCTGGAACACGTTGAACCCGGTGTCCACCTGACTCAAACTTTAACTGGCCATAAGCGCCGTCGCCTTGAACGTGCATGATAATCTCTTTATAACCACCATGTTCACCCTCGTTCGCACTAATCACGGTTGTGCGCCAACTATTGCGCTCAGCATAACGGCTGTACATACGAAACACATCGCCCGCAAAAATAGCTGCTTCATCACCACCTGCCCCTGCACGAATCTCAACGTAGCATGCCCGATCGTCGTTCGGATCTTTTGGTAGCAACAGAATTTGCAGTTCGTCAGTTAATTGGCTTTGCGTTGCCTTTGCAGCGGTCACTTCTTCTTCGGCGAGCTCGCGCAATTCTGCATCGCCTTCGCTCAACATCTCTTGTGCTGTCACTAAATCTTCCGCGGCTTGCTGATAGGCGCGAAAACATTTTACGGTTTCTTCTAAATGCGCGTACTCTTTCGAAAGCGCACGAAACTTGTCCTGATTACTAATAATGGTCGGATCGCCAAGGAGCACTTCAAGTTCTTCGTGACGTTCCAGTAAGCCTTCTAATTTGCTTACTAATGAAGCTTTTAGCATCAATTATTCCTGTGCATTTTCGTTAAGTAATTTCTGATAAGCCGCCAGTGCCGACAAGTCTTTCTGTTTGCCCGCTTCTTGAATCGCTCGGGTTGGCTTATGCATTAAAGTATTGGTTAGTCGCTGAGTCAATTCTTGCACCACTTGCTGTGGGTCTTTTCCTGCTTGCAAGGCAATTAGCGCTCGTTCTTTCAGTTGCTCAGCGATATCATTATTTTGTTGCCGATATTGTCGCAATAAATCGATACTATTTAGACTTTCCATCCAGGCGTTAAAGTCTGCAACATACTGCGCAATAATATCGCGCGCTTCTGCTGCCGCTTGTTGGCGCTGCTCTAAATTACGACTGACGATCGATTGCAAGTCATCAACGGTATACAAATAAATATCTTCGAGCTCACTCACTTGCTCTTCAATATCGCGCGGAACAGCAAGGTCAATGAGCAGCATGGGTTTGTGTTTGCGCTTTTTAATCGCGCTCTCGACCAAACCTTTGCCAATAACCGGCACTGGGCTTGCTGTAGAGCTGATAACAATATCCGATTGCGGTAATAAGTCCGCCAAACTCGATAAAGCGTAAGCTTCACCGCCGACTTGCCGAGTTAACTCTTCTGCTCGAGCAACCGTGCGATTCGCAACTCGTAAGGTTTGCACACCCTGCTCACGTAAATGACGCGCAGCCAGCTCGGCAGTCTCGCCCGCTCCAACCAACAATACTTGGGTTTTCTCAAGCTTAGTGAAAATATGCTTGGCTAAATTGACCGCTGCATAAGCAACAGAAACAGCGTTCTGCCCTACATTTGTTTCGGTGCGGATGACTTTAGCGGCAGCGAACGTGGACTGAAACAAGCGCTCAAATACAGTCCCAACGGTGCCAGCCTCGCGGGCATTCTGAAACGCTTGCTTCACTTGCCCAAGAATTTGTGGTTCCCCAAGTACGAGCGAGTCGAGCCCTGCGGCAACAGCCATCAGGTGCGACACAGCAGCTCCGTCAGCATGGTGATAAACATACTTGCGTAATTCTTCGGCCGGAACCGCATGGAAGGTTGCTAACCATTCGACAATCGCGTCTAACTCACTCGCATCGGCATGGCAATAAAGCTCCGTGCGATTACAGGTTGAAACAATCACGGTTTCGCTGACGCGGCCTTGCTGCACCAACGACTTTAGCGCCAGCTCCAAATGCTCGGGCTGGAATGCAACGCGTTCGCGAATATCAACGGAAGCCGTTTTGTGATTGACGCCTAAAGCTAAGATGGTCATAGCAAGTGAAATTTAAAACCTCGTGCTCTGCTCGCGCAGCCGCATAGTTGGTCAGTTTAAATCAAGTGGCCGCTATTGTATGCGAGTTACGCCTGCAATTAAAGCATTGGCCGAACATAGCATTAGCGAAAAAATCTGCCTACAATGACGTTTTCGCCTTCAAGCCACCCGCTTTTTGTTACGAGGTAGGTATATGTCTTCGTCGTTGCTCCGGATTTTGAGCATTTTCTTGTTTGCCTTACTGCTGCTTGGCTGCAGCGCACGGCCACCAAACATTGATAACACCTTGCGCAATCATCAAATTGACCAAGCGCTCCACCAATCGCATCAGCGGCAACTCGAATCGGTCATTGGCTATCAGATTACCGGTCAAGTGGCCTTTTTCAATGATGCTGACGGTAGCCGTGATGCTGGCCGTTATAGTTGGAGTCAAAGTGAAACGACGACTTCATTTCGTCTGTTCCATCACTTAAGTGGTACGTTAGCACGGATCGAACAAGATGCAGACGAAAGCCGATTCATTGACCGTCAGGGTAATGTATACCGTGGTGATGATCTAACCACGTTGCTCTGGCAACACACCGGGATGATTATCCCATTTGAGTTGCTGCAAAGCGCTGTGCTGGGTCTGCAACCGCAAGCACGTTTGAGTCAGCGTTTGTGGTATCCGGACGGTACCTTAGCACATTATCAAGCGAGTTATCCGACCTGGACTGGCAGTGAAGAACGCTGGCAAATTCTCCTCGGCGATTACCAGTTAGTCACAACCAATACCGACAGTGTGCTTCTTCCCCACTTCATTGAAGCAACCCAGAACAAAATGCGCGTGCGTCTAACAATTAGTCGTTGGCGCGATGTGACTCGCTCATCACTATCCGGCAAAAGTCTCCAGCAAGAGGCCGCCTCAGAATGAAGCAGCTAACCCTGCCTGCACCGGCAAAACTCAATTTATTTCTACACATCACCGGCCGCCGCGACAACGGCTATCACGAATTGGAAACCTTGTTTCAATTCCTCACAATCGCCGATAGCTTAGACTTTGCTATCAACTCGTCGGGTGAGATAAACGTGGTGAGCAATACAATTGAGCCGATTGCGATGACGGATAACTTAATCTACAAGGCTGCAGTCGCACTACTGCCTTACCGACAACAACACAACTTAGGCGTAAATATCACCCTAACAAAGCGACTGCCCATGGGCGGCGGTGTTGGCGGCGGTTCTTCGGACGCGGCTACGACCTTACTTGCCCTGAATCAACTCTGGGATTTACAGTTAAGTCCAACCCAGTTAGCCAAGATTGGTTTAAGAATCGGTGCCGATGTGCCAGTTTTTGTCCATGGCGAAGCGACATTTGCCCGTGGTGTGGGAGAGCAATTCACACCAGCAAAACCGGCTGAATCTTGGTATTTAGTCGTTCATCCGCAAGTTCACGTGAGTACTGCAGAAATATTTCAACATCCTGAACTACCCCGAGCAACTCCGAAATTGCTAGAGCCGACGCGGCATTGCTCCGATTTGGCGTGGCTAGCGCTCCACAATGACTGTGAAAAATTGGTCTGCTCACTAAACCCACAGGTTGCCAGCGCCCTCGAGTGGTTGCTAAAATACGCTCCGTCCAGATTGACGGGGACCGGAGCCTGCGTGTTTGCTGTTTTTTCCACCGAACAGCTAGCGGAGCAAGCTTTGCGAGAGCTTCCGGAGCAGTATCGGGGGTTTGTCGCCCAAGGAGTGAATCACTCACCTGCTCATATGGCTCTAGCGCAAGCGCTTCAGTCCGTCATCAGTTTGGCCGGCACCTCCTCGCGACAACATCCGGAAGCCAAGATACCTGTCTTAATCCGCTCACAACTTACAAACTGGTCGAGGTTAACCGTGCCTGACATGAAGCTCTTCGCTGGCAATGCAACACCCGAGCTAGCCCGCAAGATCGCTGATCGCTTATACATCAAACTTGGTGACGCTGATGTAGGTCGATTTAGTGACGGCGAAATCAGTGTTCAAATCAATGAAAATGTTCGCGGCTCAGACGTCTTTATCATCCAATCTACTTGCGCTCCCACCAATGACAACTTAATGGAACTGATCGTGATGGTCGACGCCTTGCGCCGTGCCTCAGCTGGTCGCATTACGGCTGTCATTCCTTATTTCGGGTATGCGCGTCAGGACCGTCGCGTCCGCTCTGCGCGGGTACCAATCACCGCTAAAGTGGTTGCCGATTTCCTTTCAAGCGTTGGTGTTGACCGTGTTTTAACGGTCGATTTACACGCAGAACAAATTCAAGGCTTCTTCGACGTTCCAGTCGACAACGTCTTTGGTAGCCCAGTGATTCTCGAGCACATGAAGCAGCAGTCGTGGGACTCGCCGGTCATGGTCTCACCCGATATCGGCGGTGTTGTGCGTGCTCGTGCCATGGCCAAACTGATGAATGACGCCGACTTAGCAATTATTGACAAGCGTCGTCCTAAAGCGAATGAATCACAAGTCATGCACATTATCGGTGACGTCAACGGCCGTGACTGCGTTATGGTTGACGACATGATCGACACGGGTGGTACCTTGTGCAAAGCCGCAGAAGCATTGAAGAAAAACGGTGCTAAGCGCGTATTTGCTTACGCCACACACCCTGTATTCTCTGGTAATGCCTACGAAAATCTGAAGAACTCTGTCATTGACCAAGTGGTTGTTACAGACTCAATTCCATTGTCAGAGCAAATGAAGTCGCTCGATAAAGTCACGCAATTAACACTGAGTGGTATGCTCTCGGAAGCTTTGCGCCGAGTGAGCAACGAAGAGTCAATTTCGGCAATGTTTGAGTACTAAGCTCGACTTTAAAAAAAAGCCAACGCTTGCGTTGGCTTTTTTGTGGTGCGCCGGGCACGGCGCGTAGCGCCTTGACGGGCGCTGTACCTGTACAGGTGGTGCTGGCAGGATGACTTGGAGGTGAGAGTCCTCTGTGAGCCCGGTA
>JAMCWV010000019.1 GCA_023481025.1 Gammaproteobacteria bacterium | reverse complement strand
GCTAGCTGCGGACTAGCCGCCACAGGTAAAGCGTTAAAGCAAGTCCCGCACTGGCCGAAAGCTCTTGCGATGAATCGGACTAACGCCATGTTCTTTAAGTGCGGCTAAGTGCTCAGCCGTGCCGTAGGCTTTATGTTTGGCGAAATTATACTGTGGATACAGGTCATGCCATTCCAACATTTGCCGATCACGCTCCACTTTAGCCAAAATTGAAGCCGCACCAATGCAAGCTTCTTTTAAGTCACCACCGATAATTGCTTCGGCCGGCAAGGCAATTTTTGGCAAGCGATTGCCATCAATCAAAACCAGCTCAGGGCGTTGATGGAGCGATTCAATCGCACGTTTCATGGCGAGCATGGTGGCGTGGAGAATATTGAGCTCGTCAATTTCTTCAACCGTGCAGTGCGCGATTGACCAACAGAGTGCCTTCTCACGAATTTCAAGGTTGAGCGCGTTGCGCTTTTTCTCGCTGAGTTTTTTTGAGTCAGTAATGCCGATAATGGGGTTATTAGGGTCGAGGATCACAGCCGCAGCAATGACCGGACCGGCAATCGGGCCACGGCCCGCTTCGTCGACACCGCAAGTAAGCAGAGGGCGTTGTTGTGCTGACACACGCAATTCCTTTTAAATTAAAATAAGCGGCTTAAAAACAGGTTTTTATGATGAGTTCGCGCAGCTGTTGTTGCGCTGGCTTCACTTCCGCTAGGGTAATGTATTCGTCTGGCTGATGGGCTTGGCGAATCGAGCCTGGGCCCATAACAATGGTCTCGCAACCAAGATCATGAATAAAAGGCGCTTCAGTGCAATAGTTGGCTGGTTCTGCTTTTTGCCCGCTAATGGCTTCAGCGAGGCGCACCAACGCAGCGTCGGCCTTGGTTTCATAGCCAGGAATTGGTTCATGCATGGCCAAGATCTCTAATGCGTTTGGATAGCGCTGCTGAACGGGCTCTAAGGCGCTGTGCAGCATTTCATTGAGGGTATCAATGCGCATGCCGGGTAAAGGCCGCATATCCATGTGGAGCTCGCAACAGGCGCAAATTCGATTGGCGGCGTCGCCACCATGAATATGACCAAAGTTCAAAGTTGGGTAGGGCACCTCAAATGCGGGCTCATGAAATTTATCTTTGAGGTTTTGCTCAAGCGTTTTTAATGAACCAAGCACCTCATGCATGATGCTAATGGCATTAATACCTGCGCCCGGGTTAGAACTGTGTCCAGACTTGCCAGTTATGCGAATGCAGTCGGTTGAGTGACCTTTGTGCATGCGCACTGGCACCATGTTGGTGGGTTCGCCTATCACAGCATATTCTGGTTTTAAATTAGCAAAACGATGTAATTCGCGGGCGCCGGCCATGGAGGTTTCTTCGTCGGCGGTGGCAAGAATGCGCAGTGGCTTTTTTAATTTGCTGAGGTCGAGATCGCGGATTGCTTCGATGACGAAGGCGAAAAAGCCTTTCATATCAGCACTGCCTAAACCAAAAAGTTTGCCGTCGGCTTCGGTCAGGGTAAAAGGGTCGCGAGTCCAACGGCCTTCATCCCACGGGACGGTGTCGGTATGGCCCGACAAAAGAAGTCCAGCTGCGGCGCCGTCGTCCGGCTCGGGGCCAATACTCGCCAGCAGGTTGTATTTTCCGGCTTGACGTTCTAACTCTTGAATTTCGACATGAAAGCCCAAGCTCGACAACCATAGTCCAAGAAATTCAATGACTTGTCGGTTGGAGATATCCCAAGTGGGTTCAAGGCAACTAACCGATGGGGCGGCAATTAAATCACGGTACATGTCCATGAATGACGGCAATGTGCGATGCATAAATACTCCTAAGCAAGTCGAGAGGAACATCTTACCACGGCTCTGAAAAGAAAGGAGCCAAACTCAGTGAAGAGTTCAGCTCCTTTTTGTCTATCTTTTAACCAGAGGTTATAAGGCGTTACGCTTAACCAGCTGGGTAAATATAGTTTGCTTGAACCCCGAGAGGGATACCGATCATCCAGTAGAGCAGTAGGAAGATGGTCCAAATAACACCCAAGGCGACACTGTACGGTAACATCATGGAAACCAAGGTACCGATACCAGTGCTCTTCACATAGCGCTGACAGTAAACCACAACCAGCGGGAAGTACGGCAGTAACGGGGTAATGATGTTACTGACCGAGTCACCCACACGGTAAGCCGCCTGAGTTAAGTCTGGCGAAATACCGAGTTGCATGAGCATAGGGACAAAGATTGGTGAAATCAGTAACCACTTCGCGCTAGCAGAGCCAACGAAGAGGTTGATAATCGCAACCAACATGATGATCCCAACCAAGGTGACTGGACCAGGGACAGCCATGGCTTGCAAGAAGTTTGCACCTTTCATGGCGAGCAAAATACCAAGATTCGAGTCGCCGAATGCTTTAATAAAGAGCGCACAGAAGAAGGCCATCACGAGGTAGTAAGCCATGGTTTCCATGGTTTTCGACATCGCCATAATGACGTCTTTCGACTCTTTAAAGGTGCCAGCGATAAAGCCGTGGACAATACCCGGAACCCAGAACAGTAAGAAGATAATTGGCACGATCGACTGCATGAGTGGCGCATCGAACGCAGCAATTTCACCGTCTGGTGAGCGCAGCGCCGACGTTTCTGGCCAAGTTGCTGCAACCAGCGCAGCAATACCAGCGATCATGGTTAAACCACCCCAGCCAAATGCTTTGCGATCTTGGGCTGAAACTTCTTCGATTTTCGGCATTTCTTCTGGGTCGCCGTCAATCTGTGTGCCCTTTAGGCGTGGCTCAATAATTTTGTCAGTGAGATACCAGCCCACGAGCACAACGACAATACTTGACGCTGCTGTGAAGTACCAGTTGTTGAGCGGGTTCAGCAGAATTGTTGAATCATATAAGCGTGCTGCTTCCTGGGTAATCCCTTGGAGCATTGGGTCGATGGCGCTTGGCACGAAATTCGCTGAGAAACCGCCAGATACACCAGCAAATGCAGCCGCGATACCAGCCAACGGATGACGACCCGCGGCGTAGAAGATAATCCCACCAAGTGGAATCACCAGGACGTAACCAGCGTCAACTGCGGTATGGCTGACAATTGCAACTAAAATTAGAATTGGCGTGAGCAAAAACTTCGCTGTGTTGTTCAGCAGAAGTTTAATACCAACGTTGATAAAACCACTACGCTCGGCAACACCGATACCTAACATGGCCACTAAGACCACGCCAAGCGGCGCAAACGAGGTGAAGGTGGTGACCATGGTGGCGAGGAAGTTCGCCAATGCACCCGGTGCCAGCAAGTTGTTGACAACAATTTCGCTGCCAGTGCGTGGGTCGATTTCGCTGTAATTAAACTGGGCGAAAATTAAGCTCAGAACCCAGACAATCACTAAGAGCCCAGCGAACATGACCGCTGGATCAGGAAGTTTATTGCCGATGACTTCGATTTTATTGAGTAAACGGTTGAGCAGACCGTTCTCCGTATCCTTGACTTGATTGTCAGCGCTCATAACGTGTCCCCGTGGTTAGCCACTGTTTTTGTTGTGTTAAATAGAGTGAACTCGAGACGGAAACTCAGTAAAGTGGCCATTTAACGCGCGTTTTGTTGAGTTCTCGAGCAAAAATCGCATTTAGCATACATCCTTCAAGCGCTGATCGGTAGCCTTGCAGCCGGTGAATTTATGAATCGGCTCGCATTTTCTAAAAAATAATCGCGTTTGCGGGCAGTTTTGTCGTATTCAAGCGGGTGAAAACTGCCCTTCGGGACAGAAATGTGTAAGATAAATGCGATTTGAAAATAATAGAAACGTTAACAAGGGTTCCTTATGCGAATTTTAGGTTCACAGTATTTTTTGCACAGCTCTTTGCACAGCTCTTTGCACAGTTCACTGTGCCGGGTGGCTCTGGCGCTAGCCGCAACTGGATTATTTGCCACGTCAGCGGTAGCCGCTGAGTTTGAAATTGCCAAGCAAGACGTGCGGGTTCACCCCGTTCAGGTGCAAACCACCGACTCCGATCAAGCCGATGCACTTCGTGATAGTTTGGTGCGCCCTTGGTTGGCGAATTTTACCGCGACTGACGCCACCTTAGCGGATGCAGTTGCTGGCGAGAGCAGTATCTTGCGCTTACCGTTAAGTGTCGACCGTTTTACGAATGGCAGTATTGAAGTGACGGGTGCGAGCCGTACGTCGGTCTATCTTAATGGCAGCCGAGTCGCCAGCGGTCGCGACAGTGTCGAGTTAAATCTGCAAACCGGCGATCACAAACTTGTCATTCTGGTTGAAGGCGTTGAGGACTGGTCAGCGCTTGCACTTAATTGGAAGGGCAAGGCCGAGCACGACAGCATCGCTACGCAATGGCCGTCAGACTGGCGCCTAAATGAACAGGTGATGTTTGATGCACCGACTGTTAGTGGTTTAGACCTGTCAGCAGATGGTCGCTACTTGGTTTGGCGAGAGAGTTCGTACGGTCCAGAAACCGGTAATAGCGCTCAGCATGAGTTAGTGATTAAAGACCTAACGAGCAACCGTGTGGTGTATCGTTGGCAGAACGCCAATGCGGGCCAATTCAGTTGGCACCCAAGCGCGCATCAGCTAGCGTATATTAGTGGCAACAAAATTGAAATTCTCGATCTGACTGACCTCTCGGTGAAGACCTTAACTGCCGAACAACGGGGCATGTCAGGGCTGCGTTGGTTAAACGACGGCACGTTGGTCTTTAACTGGACGAAAAGCGCCGAAAACAGCACGGGTTTGAGTAAGCGTTTCCAAGCACTTGAAGACCGTTGGTCGTCGTTTCGCAATGTGACGCAAGTTTACTCATTAGCTGTTGCAAACGGCACGATTCAGCAACACACTTTTGGCGGTTCTGGGCATAGTCTGCAAGATACTCACGCAGATGGAGAGCGTGTGCTCGTGAGTACGCGTTTAGTCGATTACGCGGCGCCGCCTCATTTTGCCGTACAACTTTTGGAGTTGAATGCTGTCAGTGGCGAAAAGCGTGATTTAGGCACGCACCGCACATTCAACCAAGCTGTGTATGGCAGCGATGGAATTTACGTGGTGGCGGGTCCTGAGTTTGCCGATAATGCGGGTCGCGATCCACGTTTAGACGACGACTTGCTGACCAATAACTATGATGGACAACTCTATCGGTTAGATTCGAACTTGAATGTGACGGCGTTAAGTCGTCAGTTTGACCCGGCTATTAGCAGTGTCGCCGTGCTTGGTAATAACCAGCTTTTATTGCGGGTTACGGAGCGCGATGGTACTCAGCTATACCGCTTTGACCCTCGCAATGCACGTTTCATTCGCGTTAGCACGGACATCGAAGTGGTTTCAAATGTTGCGCATAATCAATCGGCGTTACCTAAGTTAGTGATTGCCGGTAGCGGTGCGACATCGCCTCAGAAGGTCGTCAGTCTTGACTTACAAGAAGGGCGTTTAGAAACGCTGTGGGATAGCGCGGAGGTCGCTTACAGTGCGCATAACATAGCCCCAGTACAAGAATGGAATTTCACCAACCGTCACGGTGATGAGATTCACGGCCGCGTTTACTATCCACACAATTTTGACCCAGAGCAGCAGTATCCAGCGTTGGTGTACTACTACGGTGGCACCACACCTGTGCAACGTGGATTTACTGGGCGTTATCCGTTTAACCTGTGGGCACATCAAGGCTACGTGGTATACGTGTTGCAGCCAACGGGTGCCATCGGCTATGGCCAAGAGTTTTCGGCTCGCCATGTCAATGCGTGGGGCGAGTACACCGCTGAAGACATCATTCAAGGCACGCAAGAGTTTCTTGCCGCTCATCCGTTTGTGGATGCTGAGCGAGTTGGTCACTTAGGTGCGTCTTACGGTGGTTTTATGACCATGTTGTTAGCCACCATGACGGATATATTCTCAGCGTCAATGTCTCATGCGGGGATTTCTAATATTACCTCGTACTGGGGCCACGGTTGGTGGGGCTTCTTGTATTCAGGCGAAGCCAGTAAAGGGAGCTTCCCGTGGAATAACGCGGATTTGTATTCACAACAAAGCCCAGTGTTTCATGCCGACAAAGTGACTGCGCCCATGCTTCTCATTCACGGTGATGCCGATACGAACGTACCTCCGGGTGAAAGTCATATTATGTATACCGCACTGAAGCTGCTGGATAAGGAAGTGGAGCTGGTGGAATACAAAGGGCAGGATCACCATATCATTGGTCGTGATGCACGGTTCCACTGGTGGGCAACCTATATGGCTTGGTTTGACAAACACTTAAAAGATCAGCCAGAGTGGTGGAATTACTTGTATCCAGAGAAAAACTAAATGATTCAACTGCCTCTTGAACGGCAATACCTAGTACCAGCAGCAATGATGTCATTGCTGCTGGTGCTTTTTTATAGCTTGCCAGCGTCTGTGCATGAACTGCTCAGTTATCAGCGTGACCTCATTCGCTCAGGGGAATGGTGGCGCCTCGTGAGCGGGCAACTCCTGCATTTTGAACTGTCTCACTTGGCGTTAAATATCGCTGGAATCTGGGTGATGTACTTGCTGTTTGCTGAGCACGCACCGAGCTGGCGTTATGGTGCTTTGGTACTGTCGTTGGTGATGTTGATTGGCATCGCGATATTTTTCTTCGCTCGAGAACTGGATTATTACGTTGGTTTTTCGGCGGTTCTCTATGGGATTTTTGCGTGGGGTGCTTGCCTTGATATACAGCGTAAAATTCGCCTTGGCTATTTACTGCTGGTTGGCATGGTTCTGAAAGTGAGTTGGGAAATGTGGCAAGGGCCGGTGAGTTTCGGCGCCGCAGACACAAGTCAACTTGCTGTGGCGGCGCACTTCTGGGGCGTTGCGAGTGGAATTATTGTCGCACTGGCATGGATTCTTGGCCGTTTTTATCGGCAACACAAATGCCATTCTCGACACGCAGCTGAATAGGCACTAACACAGCGCAGTCAGACATCAAGCCTTCTTGTTGATTATATAAGTCGGTCAGGCGGTTATACTCGTCGACTAGAGGTATTAGCTGCTTTTCGTCCGTAACTTCACGTGAATAAATCAGCCATTCGCTTGGCCCACCACAGGGCTTGCTGCCATAAGCAACGACCTGACAGGACTCGACAGTGCTTGCGGTTGGCGTGGCCACTAAGCGACTAATGGTTTCACGTAGTTGTTGTAACTGTTCAGCGCTAATGGTGTTCAAGTCAGTGTCTGAACGCACGTCGGTTACCTCGGTATAACTCGTGTCAGGAGTTTTAGGGTGTTTCTGCTCAGAGTTAACTTGCACAGACTGGTCGCTGCATGCAGTGATAGTCAGTAGAGTAGAGGTGGCAATCAGTAATCCTGCTTTATGCAGTAGTCGCATCATAAACTCCTTACCTATAGCGATTGCTTGACGATTTAACGTTCAAACTATTCTACAGAAAGCGTGGTGGCGGCACATATTCCGGCACGCACAGTTAATTGGATTTGTTGCAGCTCAGCGCAGTCCGACACTGCAGCAACCGATGATTTATACACGGCATCGATATCATTATAGTCACCCACAAGCTGAGTGAGTGTGTCGGTGTCTGTTACTTCAGTGGAGTAGACTAACCAACTGGCTGGTCCGCCGCAGGCATTGACACCAAATTCAAGTGCGCGACATTGGTCTGGATGATCGGCAAATGGCGTGGCCACGAGGGTGAAAATTTCAGCAGCAAGGGCGCTGCGTTGCTCTTGGACGTATTCAGCATTAATTTCACGAGGTTCTTCGAGCTCAACAACCGTGTCGGTCTCAGGTGCTGGCGCACAAGCAGTCAACAATAGGCTTGTTGCAGCAACAATAATCGCGAATTGATGGATCTGTTTCATGGTCGTTCTTCCTTGTAAGGCAATATCTAGATCAAGGTTTACCTGAATAAAAAGGGGCTCGCAAGCCCCTTTATTCGTCTTTACTTAAATTGTACGGAACGTGTTGTCCACGTGCCTTTAAGCAGCGTTCAACATTTTACGGCGGCGTAACCAAACCAATGGCAAGCCGAGTAAAACGATGAAGGCACCAAAGCTACCTTCGTACCACTTCTTGCTGCGGTAGCGATTCAGTTCAACTGAAACCGTTGCCGTGTCAGATAGTTCACCATCAGAAACAGTGACTTCAAACACAAGCGTTGCCGCTGAGCTTGATTTCGGTGCTGTGAAGTTTGAAGTTGCCGCTGAAGTATTGCTCATTTGTACCGTTGGACCACTTACTTGAGTCCAGCTATAGGTCAACGAGTCGCCATCAGGGTCAGAGCTATCTGCGGCACTGAGACTTACGTCATCACCGGCACGTGCAGTGGCTACTGACGCAGACGCGGCAGCAATTGGTGCAGTATTGGTGACGGTCACAGTGACCTGGGCAGGTATCGTGAAACGACCTTCTTCATCGACAATGCGATAATTGAAGGTAAAGTCACCACTGAGGGCTGAAGCCGGCGTAAAGGTCAGCTCACCGTTGCTGGCAGCTGCAGTACCTTGTGACGCTTGTGCCACAACTTCCGCAGAGAAGGTTTCTCCTGCAGGGTTGACCACTGGTGCGAATGCAGAGTATTCAACACCTGCGTTAGCGACAGTGACAGTACTCAGGCCACGCTCAGAAATAGCTGTGAAGCTTTCTGTAAAGTCAATACTGATTGGACTGTTTGGCGTGCCTTCTGCAGTTAGCGTTGGCGCAATACCCATGAAACCAGCTGTTGCGTCATAGCTTAGCTCAATATATGACTCTGCCGGCGTGATGTCTAAGCGGAATACATCACCACTGCTGATTGAGCCAGTATGAGTGTAGCCAAGTGTACCAGTGACATCTTCAAAACCAATGGTCGCTTCACTCGGTAGAGTTGTAGGTACATTGATGTAGTTGAAGAAGTGTTCACCAGTCGCAAGGTTACTCCACACTGCGAACGTGTACTTATCATCCGAAGGAATGCAGCCCGTTTCTGCTGTCCAGTCTTCGCAGTAACGGATTTCGTTCCACTCAATGACTAACCAGCTTTGACCACTTAAAGTAAAGTAGGCGTAGTAGATTTCACCACCTAGGTCACCACCGAGTGCAAAGTCGGCCCAGATTGGCGCAAGAACGTTGTTTGGCGGCGTTGCGTCTGGCATCGTTTGCGGGATAAACGAACCATTATGGTTTTGGTCACCCATATTTAAGAAGCCGTTCGGACTAATTTGGATTTGACCATAGTTCACACCATTGTAGGTCACTCCGCCGATGCCACTAACCGTCAAACTGATACGTTCGTCGTCACAACCAACTGTACAGCCAAATCCAGGAGGAGCTGATGTGAGGATTTCAGTCAACGACGCGCCATTCAAGTTCAACGGTAAATTCGCCGCTGTAAAGCTTGTTGATGGCGTACCTTCGACTAATTCGCCTACCCAAGTAAACGAGCGTTGGTCCGCCGCAACTTCGAGGCTTGAGCGGTTCGCATTGATTTCAACTGCATCGATGCTGTCCGCAATCAAGACCACGTTTTCTGGTAAC
>JAMCWV010000256.1 GCA_023481025.1 Gammaproteobacteria bacterium | reverse complement strand
GTGCAGGCGTGGATTTCGACGCACACCGGTTAAGTACTCGATGGCTTCACGCATTTCTGTCGCGTTACCCGCGGTGTCACCCAGAGCTTGGTTCATGTCGGTAATCGTTGCGGACGTTTTCACGCCAGCGCCGTTAGCCACCGCGACAATACTGTTCGCCAATGCGCGGGAGTCATCTAAACTGGTCATGAACGCGCCGTTACCGGTTTTTACGTCCATCGCGAGAGACTCAAGCCCAGCAGAGAGCTTCTTCGATAAAATCGATGCAGTGATCAATGGGATTGAGTCGACCGTCGCGGTCACGTCACGAATACTGTAAAAACGCTTGTCGGCAGGCGCGATTTGCGCGGTTTGGCCGATAATCGCAACGCCAATTTCTTTGACAATACGCTGGAAGTCTTCTTGTGATGGCTGAATGTTGTAGCCGGGAATACTTTCAAATTTATCAAGGGTGCCGCCCGTGTGGCCTAAACCACGACCTGCGATCATTGGGACATAGCCACCACAGGCCGCGACCATTGGACCGAGCATTAAGCTAACTGAATCGCTGACGCCGCCGGTCGAATGCTTATCCACAATCGGGCCCGGTAGGTCAAAACCATCCCACGAAACTACTTGCCCTGAGTTCATCATTTCTTCGGTGAGAGCAACCCGCTCTGGCATGGCCATGCCATTGAAATAAACGGCCATCGCAAATGCGCCAATTTGTTCATTGGTCACTTTGCCATTGGTGATGCCTTGGATGAAAAAGGCGATTTGTTCTCGCGTCAGTGTTTTACCGTCGCGTTTTGCTTTAATAATTTCTTGTGGCAACATCTTAATACCCTCCTGCAGCAATGGCTTCGTCGTTCCCTTCTAAGATAGCAACGAGATTACTTCGAACTGAGCTGGCGCCAAGGCGGAAACGGCTCGGATGTAAACTATCAGGGCCGACTGCGGCACTCATGCTATTCATATAAACGAGTGCGTCGTCTAACGTACGAATTCCACCCGCCGGCTTGAAGCCGATACGGTGAATGCCATGTGCTGCTGCTTTTACTTCGGTTTGTTTTTGCTCGTAAGCTGCAATTTCGTTCACCATAATGGCCGCTGCTTCAGCGGTTGCATTAACCGGCACTTTCCCGGTTGAGGTTTTAATGAAATCGGCACCACCTTGAATGGCAATGCGGCTTGCGAGCGCGATAAGTTCGGCGCTTTTTAATTCGCCAGTTTCAAGAATGACTTTCAGTTGTGCTTGGTGACCACATTCTGCTTTACAGGCTTGAACGAGCTGTAACGCAAGGGCTTCATCACCGGCCATGAGTGCGCGATACGGTAACACAACATCGACTTCGTCGGCACCATAGGCAACCGCTGCGCGTGTTTCTTTCACGGCGATATCGATGTCGTCGCCACCGAGTGGAAAATTGGTGACTGTGGCAATACGCACTGCATACAAGTCTTGGGCGTCGAGTAACTTGCGGGCAAGTGGGATATACCGCGGGAACACGCACAATGCGGCAACATGGATCCGGTCGCCGTCGGCGTTCCGCCAACTCGCATTATTCACCAGCGCTTCAATATCGGCCGCAGACTCTTGGTCGGTTAAGCTGGTTAAATCCAATAACGAAAATGCTTGCGCAGCTTGCGCTTGGCGTGGAGTTAGCGCGTGGCTTGGTGTGAGAGCAGTCATGATACGTCCTTAATCGGCCTGCTTGGGTGCGAGGTGCTCAGGCCCAAACGAATAGGGTAACAATTCACTGATGGTCAATACTTTGCGCACCCCTTCCGGCCCGCAAATGTGAATGGTCGTATTAGGGTTGGAAAACTCGCGAATACGCTGGCGACAACCGCCGCAAGGTGAGACCAAGCCGTCGCCATTGCCAATCACATAGATTTCGGCAATGTCGCGACCGCCCTGCATGACCATGTTCGCAATTGCCCCGGCTTCGGCGCACGTGCCTTCAGGATATGAGGCGTTCTCAACATTACAGCCAGAAAAAACCTCGCCGCTGGCGGTACGAATGACCGCTCCAACGGGAAAGTTTGAATACGGCGCATAGGCCTTCTTCTGTGCTTCTTTTACCGCAGCGACTAACTCGTGCTCGCTTAAGCGTGTTTCGCTTGTTTGCGGGGCGCTGTTTGGCATAGCAACTCTCATCATTTTTCAAAAAAGGGGAGTTATTCTACCTGACTTTTGCTACCGCTGCTAACCAACGTTGGTAGAGTTTATCACGTTCATTCGGGGTAATTTCTGCGGTAAAGGACCCTTTTGTGCGGCAAAGTTGTTGTAGATCATGAAGTTGATTGAACAGGCCAACTTCTAAGCCAGCCAGGAACGCGGCGCCACGTGCGGTGATTTCCGCCGTATCGGCGCGCAACACGGTAAAACCTGTAATATCCGCCAAGGCCTGCATAAACCAGCCGTTGTCGGTCATTCCGCCATCAACTTTAATGGTTTCTATGGTTTGACCGTCTTCGATCATGGCCTGCAGAAGATCGCGGGTTTGCAGGGCGACGCTACGTAAAGCGGCTGCAGCTAATTGCTTTTTACCCGTGTCACGGGTCATGCCGAAAATCGCTGCGCGAGCGTCGGGGTCCCAATAGGGCGCGCCAAGTCCAGTGAATGCGGGAATCAGTAATTCGCTTTGATCACAAGGTACTCCTTCTGCGAGTCGCTCGGTTTCCGCCGCAGATTGAATCACTCCCAGTTTGTCACGCAGCCATTGCACTATCGCGCCGGCCATAAAAATACTGCCTTCTAACGCGTAGGTCGGTTGACCTTGCAACTGATAACCAAGGGTAGTGAGAAGTCGATGCTCGGAATGGACTTGTTCTGAGCCGGTATTCACTAAGGCGAAGCAGCCAGTACCATAGGTGCTTTTGATTTGACCTGGCTCTAAGCACGCTTGGCCAACGAGCGCGCCCTGTTGGTCGCCAATCATTGCGGTAATTGGAATCTCGCTACCAAACCAGCTAGCGTTGGCGAGACCAAAAGAATGAGCATTATCTTCAATACTTGGCAGCATGGCCATCGGAACCTGAAATAACTCGCACAACTCATTGTCCCATTGGCGCGTGCTTAAGTTCAGCAATTGTGTCCGCGAGGCGTTGGTGGCATCGGTGGCATGCACTTCGCCCTTGGTTAAACGCCAGAGTAGGAAACAGTCGATGGTGCCAAAGGCGAGTTCCCCGGCTTCAGCACGAGCCCGGGCACCATTAACATGGTCTAAAATCCAAGCGATTTTGGTCGCCGAAAAGTAAGGGTCGAGCAAGAGGCCGGTGCGCTTTTGCACCCAAGGTTCGTGGTTTGCCTGCTGTAATGAACGACACTGCTCGGCGGTTCGGCGATCTTGCCAAACAATGGCACGGTGAATGGGTTTGCCAGTATTTCGGTCCCAAACGACGGTTGTTTCGCGTTGATTGGTAATGCCAATAGCGGCGACTTCATGGGCTTGGACATTGGCGTCGGTGAGTGCTTGGCGGCACGCTTGCAGGGTGGTTTGCCAAATTTCCTCGGGATCGTGTTCGACGTAACCATTGGCCGGAAAGTATTGTTTGAACTCAAATTGGCCACGACCAACCACTTGCAGACGGGCGTTGTAGAGCATGGCACGACTGGATGTCGTGCCTTGGTCGATTGCTAGAATATAGGTTTTGCGCACTGTCGTTGTCCTTTCCAATCGATGGAAAGTCTACGATAGCAGCTGTAGCGCCTCTGTCCAGTCGGAAACCAGTGCGTTGGCTTCGGCTTGACTCAAGTCGCGGAAGTTGACGTGCCCGACTTTACGTCCGACCCGCGGTTCTTTGCCGTACCAATAGACTTGGGCGTGCGGGTGCTGCCAAAGTGCTTGGGGTACCTGTTCGCAGCCGATGGCATTCAACATGAGTGTTGGAGTCATCGACAATGCTGGGAATGGCATATTGGTTAACGCGCGAATATGGAGGTCGAATTGACTGGCGTTGCAACCGGTTAAGGACCAATGGCCTGAGTTGTGCACGCGTGGCGCAATTTCATTGACCAATAACTCAGCCTGATCACCCTCGCCAACCACAAAAAATTCGATGGCTAACGTACCAACATAGCCCAAATGTTCGGTGATCTTGCGAAACGCGTCTTCAGCGGCTTGTTGCAAGTGGGCTGGGAACTCTTCAAAACCGGCAAATGTGTGGCTCAAAATCCCTTGGCGGTGGACGTTCTCAACCAATGGGTAGCACAGAATACGACCGTCTTGAGCGCGCGCGCCGACAATGGAGACCTCGCAGCGAAACGGAATCATAGCCTCGATAATACCCGGTTGCTGACCCGCTTGTGCAACTAAGGCTTGGACATCGTCACCGGGCTGCCAGCGCCACTGGCTTTTACCATCGTAACCACCAAATGATGCTTTGATGACGACCGGCTGCTGCCACTTCGCCATCACGTCTAAGAATGCGCTTTGAGAATCGTATGAATTCCACGGGGCCGTGGCAATACCGAGCGAGTCGCACATGGCTTTTTCAAGTTGGCGGTGAGTCAGAGGCCGAATTTTTTCGGCGTCGGTTAGTAGCTTATCTGCAGCCAATTGCACGTGTTCTGGATCGAGTTGCTCATGTTCCCAACTGACAATGTCAGCCCATGCCATGGCTTGGGCAATACTCATCGGCAGTTCCACATGGGCAGCCGCAGGAACGACTTGATTGCTACGGGTGTTGACCAGAAGCACTTCATGGCCCAGTTGAATGCAGCTTTGTGCGAGCATTTGACCGAGTTGGCCGTTCCCCAAAATCAGTAGTTTCATGCGTTCTCTCGCTCCAACGATTGGCTTTAACTCTTGACTCTCATTCGTGGCTGTCGCGTGCTTAAAGCACATTAGTCTAGCTGAAGCTGACTGTTCGCTAGGACTTTTTCGCGTTGCTCGTGACGGAAAGCAATGACCTTGTCGCGGACGCTTGGCTCAGTGGTCGCAATAACCTGTGCAGCGAGCAGGCCAGCATTTGCCGCACCTGCTTCTCCTACGGCAAGCGTACCAACAGCAACGCCTTTTGGCATCTGTACGATTGATAGCAGGCTGTCGAGACCTTTCAATTGCTTACTTGGAACCGGGACACCAAATACTGGGAGGTGTGTAAAGGCTGCAAGCATGCCAGGCAGATGCGCTGCGCCACCGGCGCCAGCAATCACGACGCGGACGTCACTTTGTTCGGCTTCTTGCATGGTTGTGGCGAGAAGGTCGGGGGTGCGATGCGCAGAAACGACACGCGCTTCCCATTGCACGCCGAGATCTTCAAGCATGCGCGCTGCGGCTTGCATGACTGGCCAGTCCGAGTTAGAACCCATTAAAATCAGCACAGATGCCATGGTTTGCTCCTGCAGTAGCGGTTGCGGAAAATTTAAGGCGCGGATTATAGCAGCATTCGTGTCTTTTTTGCACGGATTCTCAGTCTTATCCATCGCAGTGATATTGAATGGATGCTGACTCTAGGTGGCGTAAATCACCTCAACTGTTAAAAAATTGTGTAATTTAAGTTTTAGGGAGCGCATTCTGACGTACAATTAGTGCTGAGATAGTGCTGAGAACTCTGACAAGGAAAGGACATGTTTTCCACCCGAACACGCACATCGCTTACGGTCACAGTTGCGCTGCTTTTCCTGTGGCTGCAAACCGCCGTTGCGGACGAGGGACTTTGGCTGCCTGAACAACAGCCGCCTTGGTCACCGCCGCCAGCGTCAGCTGTTGTGAAAGTGGGCGGCTGCTCAGGCACATTCGTGTCTACGACAGGCTTGGTGTTGACCAATCACCACTGTATTTTGGAAGTGCTTCAATACCGTTCAACGGTTGAGCAAAACTATTTTCGCGATGGCTTTTTGGGGTTGCGCCCTGAGCTGGAGTTGATCGCGCCGCGTGACTTTACCGTGCAAGTAACGCTCAGTCGCACTGATGTAACCGAGCAAGTGTTGCAAGGGGTTACTTCGCGACTCACTGGTGCAGCTCGTTTTAATCAAATTGCCAATAACCGCAATGAAGTGTTACGCCGTTGCGAGCAGCAAACCAATGTGCAATGTCGTGTGGTCGAGCACTATGGCGGTCAAGGTTATTTGTTGGTTGCTGATCGCGTGTTTCCCCAAGTGCGTTTAGTCTGGGCTCCGCCGGTTGAGGTCGGGCATTTCGGTGGTGTCGAGGATAACTGGCAATGGCCGCGCCACAGCGCAGATCTTGCGCTGATTCGTGTTTATGACGACAAAGGTCAACCCTATCAACCGCCTGAATGGTTGCCGCTGTCGCCAGCAGCTACTGCAACGGATCATGAGGTGTTTGTTGCTGGGTTTCCAGGTGTGACCCAACGCCACCGACCGGTTGCCGAAGCAGAATTAGCCTTCACCCAGTTTTACCCACAAGCAATTGCGTATTTACAGGATTGGTTAGCGATTATCGACCAGCCTATGCTGGACAACCCGGCGATTGAGTTGCGCTACGCGCCGTCTCGGGTGCGCTGGGGTAATCGTCTGCAAAATTATCGAGGCATGCTTGAGGTGGGCGAAGAGGAAGCGATTTTGGCTGCACTCGCGACCGCCCAAAATGATTACCAGCAATGGTTAATTGCGCAAGAGCGTGACGAACAGTTTCAGCAAAGTCTTTCTTTATTACTGCGAGCAATTTCTGCACGCGAAGCACAACTACAACGGCAACTTTGGTGGAGTTTTTTTCAAGAGTTGCGCCTTCCCGCGATCGCACAGCATTTATATCGGTTAGCTCAGGAAGCAAGCCGGCCAGACGATCGTCGGACACGCGGCTATCAGGTGCAACAAATTCCAGCATTGCGCTCGCAGCTTTTAAGTTTACAGCGTCAGTTTGATCCCAACGTCGAAATTGAATTGTTGCTGTCGCTATTGGAGGCGCATAAGCAGCTGCCGCAATCCCAACAAATCGCCTTTATTCGTGATTTTTTTCAATTGGATAAACATGCCAGCAGTGCCGAATTGCGTGAATTTGTTACTAGCATTTATGCGGCAAGTCAGCTCCACGACAGTGAGTATTTAGAAGAGCAGATGCGTGCAAGCCTAGCAGACATGCGGCGCAGCACAGATAGTTGGATTCAGTTCTCGGTCACCACAGCAGAGAGCCGCTTGGAGTGGGATTTACTCGAGCGTGAACTACGCGGTATTGAGCAACAGGGGAATGCGCTGTGGTACACCGGCATGCGCCAATTCAAGCGTGCGCAAGAAAAACGCTTGGCCGACAATGCCAATCGAACCTATCGACTGAGTCGTGGCACGGTGTCAGCGGCAGCAGAAGGCAGCAGCCAAACCACGATGAGTTCATTATTTGCATTGGTTGGCAGTGCCGAGCGGTACGAGCTACCTTTTGCCATGCATGCAGCAGTTGCGGTGCATGGTGCCGGCTGTTTAGCCAACAGCATGGACGAACTGACATTAAACTTTCTTTCCACCGCGGACGGTACCGGAGGTAGCTCGGGAAGCCCAACCCTGAATGCGAACGGTGAACTGATTGGCCTCGTGTTCGACAGTACAACCCCTGCAATTCTGAGCGACTGGCAGTTTTCGGCAGAGCGTCACCGCCTCATTCATGCGGATGTGCGCTATTTACTGTGGTTATTGCGCTATGTGTATCAAGCGAATGAATTACTTGCTGAGCTTGGCTTTAGTGAAAGCGATGACGGCTGCTTCCTTCATGGCGAGCCAATTATTCCAAGTCCAGTTCTAGCTGACGTTGTTCATCCGGATCCGGCAGAGTAATTCCCAAGCCAAGCAAGCGAACAGGGCGCTCGCGCCCGCGTGGCCAGGCTTCTTGCAGCAACTGATAATAGAGTGCTGGGGAAACTCGATTGGACACTTTACTCACGGTAGTCTGATTAAAGTCGTGGAACTTGAGCTTGATCGTTTGTGCCTTGGCGCGGATATCCTGCCAACGCAAGGTATCCATGTCCCGATAATCAGGCGCTTGTTGAATCCGCTTGCGCAAGGCCGGTAGCAAGGTGGTTTCGAGAAACCGTTCCGCTTCTTTTACATGACGAAAGTCGCGGTGTAAGGTTTCCTCGACACTAATTTGTTTGCGTGTACGTGATAGGCTGACTGGCCGGTCATCAACACCGAGGCAACGTTGAAAGAGCAGCATACCGGCATGATCACCCAGTAAACGCTGTAATTTTGCCGGGTCGCACTGTTGGATGTCCCGCACGATATTAAAACCGGCCGCGGCTAATCGTTCTTGGCTTTTGGGACCTACGCCGGGAATCCTTCGAATCGGCAAGGCGGATAAAAAGCTGACGATCTGTTCGGGCGGTACCACAAACTGACCATCCGGTTTATTCTCTTCGGAGGCAATTTTCGCGACCATCTTTTGGCTCGAAATTCCGGCGGATGCGGTAATTCCAATACTGCGCAGTTCATCACGAATTGCTTCGAGCGTGCGCGTTGCACTGCCTTGAAAAGCAGTATTTGCAGTCAGATCGAGATAAAACTCATCGATTGAAGCGGGCTCGACTAAGTCGGTGTAGCGCAGTAAGACGTCGTAGACGCGCTTCGACATGGCTTTGTACTTGGCCATATTGGGTTTGACGAAGATTAATTGCGGGCAGAGCTTACGTGCTTGATGGCCGGGCATCGCGCTGCGAACGCCAAATTGGCGGGCGAGATAGTTACAGGTTGCGACGACACCGCGCTCACCGCCGCCACCCACAGCAAACGGTTGATTCCGTAAAGTTGGGTTGTCGAGAACTTCGACCGCAGCAAAGAACGCGTCGAGGTCGAGCAGGGCTATTTTCCGCACCCGAGTAGTTGCCATAACGTGCACCGAAGATTGAACCGATTTGGGCTGCGTATCGTTTTAAGAATGACGACGATGTTAACACAAATCTTGGTAACAAGAGTTTCATCCAAAGAAATTTGGCGTTATAATCGCCGCAAACCTGTCTCAGACTTTGGGACAATCGCCACTGAATTAATCAGGAGAAGGCCGTGAAGTTGTCAAATCTGTTAAGTTGGAAAAAAGTTGTAACTGTGGTTGCGGGTATTGCCGTAGCAGGTGGTGTCATGGCAATGTCTGCGCAAGACATGTCACGCGAAGCCATTGCAGAGCGTATTAAGCCAGTGGCGAAAGTTCGTTTAGCGGGTGACGAAACTGCTCAAGCGAACGGCCAACAAGCTTCTGAAGGCGGACGCTCTGCTGAGCAAGTTTACACTCAAGCGTGTGCGGCATGTCATACTTCAGGTGTACTTGGTGCGCCACGTAAAGGCGTTGCAGACGATTGGACTGATCGTTTAGCACAAGGTATGGACGTCCTGCTCGAGCATTCAATTAATGGTTTCAACGCAATGCCTCCACGCGGCGGCTGTATGAACTGTACTGACGAAGAAATTGAAAGTGCGATCGAGTACATGATCGAAGGCTTATAAGCCTCCGCTGAAACAACCATAAAACCTCTAAAAAACCGCTCCTTGTGAGTAATGCCAGTCAGTTAAGCTGACTGGCATTTTTTATTTTACGAGGATATTTCCTCGGTTTTGGTTTTACCCATCTGGGATACCATCTATCTTCTCGGCGCTCAGGTAGTTTAAAGTG
>JAMCWV010000166.1 GCA_023481025.1 Gammaproteobacteria bacterium | reverse complement strand
ACACTTTATGTTCTATTCCCCCTGATTGAATTCCTTCTTGTTTATCTGGACTGACCAGTGTTATGGTGCTGTCACAAGCAAATTAGTTGCTCGAGCGACGCGATCGTCCGAGAGGGCACAATAACGAGGAATCAGCCATGAGCGAACATGTGATTGTTACCGAAGCGAATAAAATTCTCACGGTACAATTGAATCGACCGGAAAAGAAAAACGCATTAACCCAAGACATGTATGCAGTGATGACCCAAGCCCTGCGCGACGCCAATAGCCGGGATGACATTGCGGCGGTGGTGTTTAGCGGCGCGGGAGATTTATTCTGTGCGGGTAATGATCTCGGAGATTTTCTGCGTCATGGTGAGCTGAAGGCAGACTCGCCAGTGTTCCAATTCCTCAATACCATTGCCACTGTCGATGTGACAGTCGTCGCTGCAGTGCAGGGTGCTGCGGTAGGTATAGGTACAACCTTATTACTGCATTGCGACCTCGTTTACGCCGCTGAAGGCACTAAGTTTGTCATGCCGTTTGTGGATATGGGCCTTGTGCCAGAAGCGGGTTCAAGTCAGTTATTACCAGCCTTGTGCGGGCACTTAAAGGCAGCAGAGCTACTCTTGTTGGCTGAGACGATTGACGCGCAACAAGCCTATGAATTCAATATGGTGAATCAGGTGGTGGCGGGCGACGAATTGGCCGCGACGGTAGCGGATGTCAGCGCGCGCTTGGCGGCCAAGCCGGTACGTTCATTGCGGTTGAGTAAAAAGCTTATGAAAGTCCAGCCGGAAGGGGTGCCAGAGCGGATTCAGCGTGAGTTGAAAGACTTTTTGACCGTGCTGGCCAGTGCGGAGACCCAAGCGATAATTGCCGAAAAGGCACAGCGTAAACGGTAAGGTTCGCTTGCGCGTGAGCGCCTAGGCGCGGAAATAACAAAAAGGCAGCTCCGTGGAGCTGCCTTTTGCGATGTGTTACGCGGAATTAAGCCTCGTTTTTGGCTGCTTTGTCGAGCGCTGCTTTTGCGCCCTCATACAACGGCAGAATCAGGTCGAGGGCACTTTGGTCTGCACCTTGCTCGAGCGTCATCTGGTTATTCTGTAACGGCGTGACACGCTCGCCCCATTTAATTAGACCCGCACCACAGGTTAAGCCACCACCGAAGACTGCGGAAATAATCGAGTCGCCCGGTTTGACCATGCCGGTTTCCAGCGCTTCCGTGTATGCGATAGGTAACGTGGCGGAAGAGGTATTACCATATTTCTGAATATTCACCATGGTTTTTTCTTCGGGTACTTTGCACATTTTCGCGAGAAAATCGATCAGGCGTTTGTTTGCTTGGTGCGGAATCAGTACGTCGATATCGTCGACACTCAGGCCTGTCTCTTGAAACACCGCCTCGACTGCTGCGCTCATGCCTTTGACTGCGCGTTTGAAGATTTCTTGGCCAATAAAGTTAAACGGCATAACGCCATCAAAATTATAACGATCGAAACTCATGCCAAAGTCGAGTGACAGCACGTCGCGCGCATCGGCATCACAGCTTACCTTGGAGGCGAGTAAACCGGCGTGGTTGTCCGACGCCTCGAGGACCATGGCACCGGCGCCATCACCAAACAACACCGCGCTTTCGCGCTTGGTCCAATCGAGAATACGGGTTAGACGCTCGGCGCCAATAATTAGCACTTTTTTATGCATGCCAATGCGAATGCTCGAGGTCGCAAAGTGCATGGCATAGAAAAAACTGCTGCAAGCCGCATTCAAGTCAAACGCCGCGGCATTCTTAGCGCCGATATTTTGCTGAACCTTTGACGCCACATTAGGAATGATTTCATCGGCAGTACAGGTGCCGACGATAATCAGATCAATTTCTAATGGATCCAAATCGGCAGCAGCTAAGGCATTGCGCGCGGCAACCGTGGCTAATGCTGAAGTTCCGACGGCACTAACGCGCCGCTCTTCGATCCCCGTTCGGGTGCGAATCCATTCATCGGATGTCTCTAAAAATGTGGCCAAGTCATTATTGGTCATGACTGCGGGTGGTACACATTTACCCCAACCGGTGATTTCTGCAAATTTCATGAACACTACCTTAAATACTTTTGCGCTGATTTAACGGCGCAGCGCGTGACTCTACAGTAACAATCGTATACCTTTATTGCCCATAAGAAAACGAAGTCATTCGAAAAGGGCAAGTCTTATGCGTGGATTGTTCGCTGTATGCATGTTGGTTTTTTTGTTGTCTGGTTGTAATGCAACACCACGGGTGCCTGATGTGATCGACGTCAATATAGCGTCGCTCGTAACATCTGGCGGACAACAATTACCACCTGTTCGTATGGAGATAAAGGACCAGCGTACACACAGTCATGTGCTGCGCGTGGAACATCATCAGGATCATGCAGAGTTTGCCACGACCGCTAGCCCTCTGGCTACTCTGATCAGTAGAGAATTGAGTTCCTATTGGTTTTTCTCAGCGCAATCGCCGATTAAAATGACGTTATATATCGAAGATGCATTGATTCGCGTTGAACATATCGATCGCACTTATCAAACCAATCACAATATTTCATTGCGTCTCGAAGGTGAGCATCAGAACCAGTCCATTATTCGGCGTTATCAGACTATTGTAACGGGCGCGCCGCTTTCTGCCCTTGATTACCAAAGGATGCAGACGAGTTTCAATCAAGGTTTAGCCGACACATTGACGCAGTTATTGAATGACGATGAATTGCGGCAATGGCTCATTCAACAATCCACGCGATAACGAGGACAATTATGAAAACATGGTTAGTTGCATTTATTTCGATCATGGCCGTCGCTGTATTTCCTGCAACGGCTGACACGCAAAAGGATAATCTTTATCCGCGAGTGAAATTTACCACCAATATGGGCGAGATGGTTGTTGAATTGGATCGCTGGCGCGCGCCAGTGACGGTTGAGCATTTCCTTCAGCACGTTGTTTCAGGCAGCTATAACAATACCCTTTTTCATCGCGTGGTTGATAACTTTGTCGTCCAGGGCGGAGGCTATGAAGCAGACTGGACACCTTTACCTGAAGGCGACACCGTGATCAATGAGTCAGGTAATGGCTTACCGAACCGGTTCGGAACCATTGCCATGGCACGACAACAGGATCCGCATTCAGCGCGTCGTCAGTTTTATTTCAATACCAATGACAATGACAGCCTCAATCCCAATCCACGCCGCTGGGGTTATGCTGTGTTTGGCCGAGTGATCGAAAACGAAGAATTACTGCGCGAGATGATGGCGGTTGAAACTGACTTTAATGAAGAGGCGAATTTTCCGGATGTGCCAGTGGAGCCACTCGTGTTAATCAGCGTCGAGCTGTTGCCGGAAGAAAAGGTAGACTAATTCGTGGCAGAGCCAAATCCGCAAACCGGGCGTACCGGTGACATCAGCCGGGCGCCAGTTGGTTGGGGCAACATTGTTAAGTTTTATAGTCAGCGGCGGCTATTGACTATTTTTCTTTTGGGAATGGCTAGTGGTTACCCTTGGGTCATGATTGGTTCGTCAATGACCGCCTGGCTCAACGAAATGGGCTTTACCCGTGCCACTATTGGATTTTTCGGCGCAGTTTTTGCGGCCTACTCAGTTAACTTTCTGTGGTCGCCATTAGTCGATCGAATCAAGATACCGATACTCAGTGACTGGCTAGGTCACCGCCGTGGTTGGATTTTGTTTTGCCAAATGGGCGTTGCTGCTGCATGTTTTGTCCTCGCACAGATCGACTTCACTGAAAGTTTACGCCTCGCCGGAATAGTGGCGTTAACCATTGCTATTTTTTCTGCGACTCAGGATATTGCCATCGATGCTTACCGGATCGACTCCGTCGGTGAGCACGAGGCACGCGTTCAGTCGGCAGCTGCGGCGATGGCAACAGCGGGTTGGTGGACTGGTTTTGCCGGGCTGGGGGCTTTGCCTTTCTTTTTAACCGACACGTCAACGTCGACAACGTTTGCCTTTCTATTGCAAGGCATGGCGTGGCCTGAGGTCTATCAGATTCTCGCAGCGATGATGTTGTTGCTGAGTGCTGGGGTTTGGTTGGCACAAGAGCCGAAGACCTCGCGAGGCGCACAGCAACGCGAAGCAGAACTTCACTATCAACAAGCGGCCGCCGCCGAGCCAAAACGGATGCTCGCATTGATGGCTTTGGCAATAGGCTTGCTCGGCTTAGTCATCGCCGCATTTAGTGGAGCAGTTGCACATTTAAATGCAGCCTTGAGCGGATTACCGGGTATTGTGGGTTGGCTAATGTGGATGGTTTTATTTGCTTTGGTGTTATATCCCTTGGCAAAAATTCTACTGCATTTTAATCGCGAAACACCCGTCGCGCAGAAGCACGCGCAATCACTTCGGATTGGTATCAGTCATCGCACGACGGCGTGGTTGGTGGTGACCTTAGTCGAGCCGTTGGCGGAGTTTTTCCGCCGCAACGGCCCACGCTTTGCTTTGTCCATTTTGTTGTTCGTGCTCTTGTTCAAGGTTGGTGAAGCATTTCTTGGTCGCATGTCGATTGTGTTTTACCAAGAGGTCGGCTTTACCAATGCAGAGATTGGACTGTACTCGAAGCTAGTGAACTGGTGGGTGACCATTGCGTTCGCTCTGATAGGCTCTTATGTGACCATGCGCATTGGTATCTTAAAAGGCCTGTTTATCGGTGGCAGTGCGATGGCGGCGAGTAACCTGCTGTTTTCGGCGCTGGCCTTGGTGGGCCCGAATAAGGCTCTGTTGCTTGCCGCGGTGATCACCGACGGGTTTACCTCCGCATGGTCGACTGTCGCGTTTGTTGCCTTAATTAGTTTGCTCGCCAATCGTGCATTTACTGCCACACAATATGCACTGATGGCGTCAATAGGCACCCTCGGTCGTACCGTCTTGGCGGCATACAGTGGTGTCGTCGTCGATTGGCTGAATGGGAACTGGGCGTTGTTCTTCTTGCTGACGACGGTCATGGTAATTCCAAGTTTACTGTTTTTGTGGGCGATTCGCCGTGATGTGCAGAAACTCGAAGACGATAACCGAGCGCGCCAAGCGGCATGGGACCGCGAAAATGGTGAACTGCCGTGACCCGCTGGATTGTGGTTGGCACTGGTGCTTTAGGCTCGCAATGGGCCACAGCGCTGTCCCGTGCTGGTCAAGACGTTCAGCTCTACGTCCGTGATCGGCAACAAACGCAGATTGAAGTTAAAACTTCAGTGCATGATCATACTTCAACCTGCTCGCTAGCTGTATGTCAGGATGCAGGAGCTGCTGGCACAGATGCTGTTTGGCTAATATTCGTCAAAGCATGGCAGCTCGAACCGCTGCTATTACAACTTATTGATGAAGGCCTACCAAAACAGGCGCAACTTATCGTGAGTCATAATGGCATGGGTGCAGCTGACGAAGTGATTCAACAACATCCAGACTGGCAGGTTTATGATTTGGTCACCACGCACGGCGCGTGGCGCCAAGATCGATATCACTCCATCTTAGCGGGGCTTGGTCAGAGTTGGCTCGGAGCAAGGCAGACTGCTGCTCAACCAAAATGGTTCGCTGCACTAGCCGATGCTTTTCCGCCATTGACGTGGACGGAAGAGATTTCGTTGCGGCGGTGGCATAAACTCGCCATTAATTGTGCAATTAACCCGTTGGCGACGTTGGCACAAAGTAGTAACGGTGTGCTGCGCTGTGAAACGTCTCGCGCGCAGATTCGTGCTGTATGTGCTGAAATTGCAAATCTCAACGCTGAGCTGGTTGCTGAAGAGCTTGAAGCGCAAGTGCATGAAGTCATCCGAGCAACCGCAGGGAATCGATGTAGTATGCTACAAGATATTGTGGCAGGGAGGCGCACCGAAATCGACTTTCTCAATGGCTTCATTTGTCGACAAGGTGAGGAAAAACAAGTGAGTACGCGGATTAATTGTGAACTGGCAGAGCGTATTCGAGCGTTAGAGGTGTCGTCAAATACGAAGCTTTAGCGCGTGTTGAATGTTATGCAATATGTTGCAATTCTGTTACGCTCTATGTGTCAGAATGTAACAAACACTGAATCATAAAAAACTGTAAAAATATAAAAGGCTCCGGCGGCATGAAGAAAACTTACGACCCCGTGTATTACGGTGATTATCTCGGTTTGGATCGATTGTTGTCATCACAACAACCAGTCAGCCCAAAATATGGGGCTGAAGCGCACGAAGAAATGCTTTTTATCATTGTTCACCAAGCTTACGAGCTCTGGTTTAAGCAGATTATTCATGAGCTGCGCTCAGTATTGTCAATCTTTAAGCAAAGCAGCATCGCCGACGAGCAATTGATGACGCTGGTGCATCGCTTGCAACGCGTCGTGACCATCCAAAATTTACTCAACCAGCAAATTGACGTCATGGAGACCATGACAGCTCAGGAATTTCTCGAGTTTCGTGACTACTTGGTGCCGGCCTCCGGCTTTCAAAGTATTCAATTTAAAGAAATCGAAATTTCATTAGGGGTCAAGCGCGACAAACGTATCGCCTTTGATCAAGCGTCATTTTATAACCGCATCAATGATGACGATCGTGCCTATTTGGCTGGGTTGGAAGAGCAACCGGACTTGTTCACTTTAGTGGATGCTTGGCTGGCGAGGATGCCGTTTTTAGAGCAAGAGAACTTCAGTTTCTGGCAGCATTATCAGCGCGCAATTGAGTCACAGCTCGAGCAGGACGAGGGTATTGTCCGAGGCAATCCGTTACTAAGTGCAGAAGAAGTCGAAACAGAGCTAAAAGAATTGGCGAATACGCGGGCCAACTTTGCCGCTTTATTCGATAGTGAACTCTACGAAGAAATGCGTGCCGCCGGTCGTGTTCGCTTATCCCAACGCGCCTTGCAAGCGGCTTTATTTATCCATTTGTATCGCGAAGAGCCCGCATTTAACTTGCCTTATCAAGTGCTTGATTCACTTGCAGATATTGATGAAAATCTAACCATTTGGCGCTATCGGCACGTGATGATGGTACAACGTATGCTTGGCTCAAAGATCGGTACAGGCGGTTCGTCAGGGCATGAGTACTTGAAAAAGACCACCGAGAAGAACCGGATTTTTGCTGATTTTATGAACTTGGCGACGTATTTGGTTCCAAAGTCGACTTTACCTAATTTACCGGCCAATGTCCGGGATAAATTAAGAAGAGGCATATAGATGTTTTCCGGTCTCGATGAAACGCAAGGAAAGACTGAAGCCGTGTTCGCGCAATTGCGCGAGCGCGCGCAGCGCTTTCCTCCAGAGTTAAACGAAGAATGGTTTGACCAAGGGCTTTTCAAGACCCGAAGCACGGAGATTAACGATTATCTTGCTGAAGCAGAAAAAAATGCCTATTCCTTGCTTCGCTTAGACCCTTCATCACCCTTGTACGGATTTATGAGTAACGCCGTCCAAGAGCAGCTTACCGCGCTAGTCCAAGCCCTTTATCGACCCTAACCGAGTCTCAGAAACGGCGCTAAAGAGGCGCCGTTTTTGACTAAATATAACAGTAAAGTCGCATATTTCCTTTTTCGTACTCACAAATTAATCACAAACGTTGCGTAAAAAGGTCAATTTACCCTTGCATCCCTTATACGTTTTGATATAGTCAAAGCGTTGAGACGCAGAAAGTGCACGATTAAATCACATATTTGTGACAATTTGACACTTCTCTGCTCTCACAGAGTTTGTTACAACCTTGTGTACTTTTGAGCCGCTTCAGTTTCGAAGTGTTTGAAAAAGTAAAAAAATTTAGAGCAACAGGAGCCTTGAGGTTCCGACCTGTTTGTCTTGCTTCGAGGCAAACTAAACCTAAAAATCACAAAATGTGATCCAGGGAGAAACTACATGTACACCAACAATAAATTGGCGAAATCTATTCGCTTGGCACTGATGTTCGGTGCCACTGCAACGGCAATGACTGGCATCGCGTCAGCTCAGGACCAAGAGCAGGAAGAAGAAGCAGCAGAGCGCGTTGAGCGTATCCAAGTCACCGGTTCGCGTATTCAGCGTACCGACATGGAAGGCGCACTACCAGTTACAGTAATCGACCGTCAGTCGATTGAACTGTCAGGTGAAATTTCAGCTGCAGACCTTATCCGTAACACAACCTTTAACAGTGCTGGTTCTTTCCGTCCACAATCAGGTTCTTCTGCTCAAGGTGTGAGCCAGGTGAACATGCGTGGTCTCGGTGCGAGCCGTACACTTGTACTTGTTGACGGCCGTCGTTTAACTATGTCGCCTTCAACCGGTTCATCACAAGATTTAAACTCAATCCCGATGGGTGCGATTGAGCGTATCGAAATCCTGTCTGACGGTGCGTCAGCGGTTTACGGTTCAGACGCAATCGGTGGTGTAATCAACGTTATCACTCGTCGTGACTTCAACGGCGCTGAGTTAACGATTGGTGCTGGCCAAGTTTCAGTTCCTTCTGACGGCGGTGATCGTGAGAACGGTTCTGCGGTATTTGGTGCGTCTTCAGACACCACCAGCGTTATCGGCGGTGTGTCGTGGAACAAGCGTGAAATCATCTTTGAGCGCGACTATCCGTGGGTACAACCTGGCTCATCAATTTATGGTAACAACTGGCGCCCTGCGTCAGAAGCAGTATTCCGTGAAGTCCCAGGTGGTTGTGCGGAAGATAATTTCTTCAACATTACTGTAAGTGGTTTAGAACGTTGTCAGTTTAACTTTAATGCGACCAACGCAAACGAAGCTTCAACTGCGAATGAAGCCTTGTTTGTTAAAGTTCAACACGACATCAATAACGACTGGCGTTTATATTCAAACGCGAACATCGCGCGCACTAGTTCGTTTGGTCGTTACGCTCCAGCCCCAGACTCGAATATTTTCTACTCTGGCCTAGCGACGCCTGCAGACAGCTACAATAACCCAACAAACCCGAATGCGTGGATGTACGACGCACGTAACCCGAACAGTGTTGCGTTTGACCCGTCTGTTGGTGCTCCTCAAGACGTATTCTTCTATCACCGTTTTGCTGCCATGGGTAATCGTGACAGTGAAGTGGACAACGAGAACGTTGACTTCTTGGTTGGTGCCGAAGGTCGTTGGGGTAACCTAGACCTTGACTTCGGTGTTCGCCGCGTTCGTAACAAAACGTCTGACATCGGCAACGGTTACTTAGCGGCGTCGACTGCTTGGTCAAACGTGAATAACTTTAACCCAGGTTACTGTTCTGATGGTTCATTTGATGCTGCATCTTGCCGTTTCGGTTATGACATCCAGAACCCGTCGAACAACCCTCAAGGTATTCTGTCTGCGGGTGTGGTAACTATTTCACGTATCTCTACCTTTGATATCGATGAAATCTACGCGTCTGCTGGTTTCGAGATTACTGAAATCGGCGGCGGTATGATGCAAGGTTTCGTGGGTGTCGAGCGTCGTGATGAGCGTTATCAAGATAAGTACGATTCACAATCAGAAGCGGGCTTAGTCGGCGGTTCTGCGGGTAACTCTGCAGGTGGTGGCCGTGACGTTACTGCAGCATACTTCGAAATCTTAGCGCCATTAACCTATGATTTGGAAATGTCTGTCGCTGGTCGTTTCGATGACTACTCT
>JAMCWV010000092.1 GCA_023481025.1 Gammaproteobacteria bacterium | reverse complement strand
TCATTGACGATCGGATTTGGCGGCTCCGCAGCAATAATTCCCGGTTCAGTTAGACCGAAATAACGCGCATCTTTGATCCGCTGTTTCGCATGACCTATGGTCGCGCCCTTCATGGGGCCTTTCATTGCGCCTGGACCACAACCAGTACAGACATTAAAAGCCCGCAAACCAAGCTCATAGCCGACGACTTTGGTGTACTTATACTCATTTTCTGAAATGGAATGACCACCCCAGCAGACCACCATGTCAGGCTCTTGAATGGATTTCACCACACCGGCATTACGGAGGATGTCAAAAGTGACATGTGTGAGATGACGCGTGCTCATGTTGACCAGTACATCGTGCGGGTAACGTTCGCCGACGAATAAAATATCGCGTAACACGGCTTCGACATGTTCGCGGATACCAACAATCAGTTCGCCATCGACAAATGCCGATGAAGGTGGGTTGATTAGCTCAAGCTTAACGCCACGCTCGCGACGCAAAACATTGACTTCAAAGTCCTCATACTGGTCAAAAATTTCGGCGCTATTGTCAGTATGACTGCCTACGTTTAATACGGCCAAGACACAATTTCGGAATAATTTATACAGTGGGCTGTCAGTGCTTTGTTGCAGACGATCGATTTCAATTTGTGAGAGCAACGACATGCTGCCCTGTGGTGACAATGATATACGCATAATTTTTCTTTACTCCTAGCCACGTTATTTTTGTGTGGCTTCCTTCCTCATCCAATCTATTCTGTTTTCATTAAATTTTCGTGAACACTTAAGAGTACGCGCCTTTCGCCAGAAGAATCAACTTTATTTGCCGTCGGTTATTGCTCTTAATTATTGCCGAGCGAGGCGAGCACGCTGCAAGCTTAGGTCAAGTAACTCTGGGGCACTGGCGCGCATAGGGTTAATATCTAAACCACCACGACGGGTGTAGCGAGCAAGTACCGTTAGCTGTGAAAATTCGCCGTAACGTTGCAAGTCAGTGTAGATCCGCTCGACGCATTGCTCATGAAACTCATTATGATTGCGAAATGAGACTAAATACGCCAACAATGCTGCACGATTAATTTGTTGCCCTTGGTATTGAATGACCACAGACCCCCAATCGGGTTGGTTGGTAATCAGGCAATTCGACTTTAACAGGTGGCTGTGTAGGGACTCTTCCACCTGCGGCGCATTTGCGTTCACCAGTCCTTGCAGGATCTCAGGCTGATAATCATAGCTGTGAATCTCGACGTCTTCTTCATCAATGCAAGCGCCGGGAAGCTCGGTTATACCGAAATGACTGTATTCTTTTAGTGAATACAGACGCACGCTAACCAGGCTGTTTGCGCAGGCACTCAAATCGGTTTGTAGTTGATTAGTGACTTCCTGTGTTGAAGAAAAAACGCTTTGATTATAGCCGTTTAAATAGAGCTTGAATGACTTGGATTCAATCAAGTTCGGGCTGTCAGCAGGCACCTCAACTTCGGCAATAACGACTGCCGGCACACCGTTCGGCTGCAACCATGAAAGTTCATAACAGGTCCATAAGTCACGGCCGACGAACGGTAGATTGCCCGCATGAATCTGCAGGCTGTCGCGATTCAACTGGCGCGGCACTGCTTGGAGCAGCGTCGCATCAAAATGGGTGGGATAGTCGGTGGCTTGTCCGAGCTTTAAATGGGCAAGCGTATCTTGGTTCGGCGTTGGCATTTCCAGATTCCTCTGCGTAGAATGCGTCTATTGTATGAATTTCTGAGGGAAGAGACCAGATGCAGTCGATTTATCAAGCAATGCAAGCGCTTCATCAACGTTATCAGCAGGCCTACGAAGCAGCAGGAACATTGCCGCGCACCGAGTATCTTTCCAACTGGGATGCACCGTGTTATCGCGGTAAGCCCAAGTCCGGTGAAATTGCTTGGCAAGCAGTCGAACAAACACCTGCATTGGACTTTAGTGGCGTTGAAAAAGGTTTGGAAATGCCAATTCAAGCCTCGGTTCAGCGTTTTTATAACTCGTTTTATGCAGGTGACCTCATGGTTCGTTTTCGTGAGCAGTTTCTCGTTTTGCTTCAGGTTATGCATCCTGAAGATGGCGAACGACTGCAACAAAACCTAATCGGGCATGTACTGATGAAACAGCGACTACGGCAACCTATTACGTTATTTATTGGCTTAACGGATGAAGATGATCTTCTTCTTACCGTCAATAATGACACGGGAGCGGTCGGTCTTGAATACGTTGGCAAGGAGCAACATGCTATTTTGGCTGGGGATATGGAGGTGTTTTTGCAGCGACTCGAACCGATCGTGGATCAAGGTGAGTGAGCGAAAGTCGCGCAAAATTGTTAACGCATTGTTATCGACAAGCCGTTAGCAATTGTTTTAAAGTGACGGCTTGTCCCCCGATTTGAGATGATGACATGCAAGCCGCTGAACGCGAATTAGAAAGTAATTTAGTGTACTTGAGTGACGATGACTTAGCGCCTGCAGCTTCTTTGTTGCTCAAAGCTTACCTTGATGATCCGACGTTTCAAGTGATCTTTAAAGCCGATAAAGAAGGGTATGAGCAGCGCCTGCGGGCCGCGATTCGCGAAGAACTCAATGCGTTTTATCAGCATCAACAGCCAATGATTGGTCTTTTTACTGGTGACACGCTTGAGGGAGTCGTCTGCATTACCCGGCAAGGTCAGGCCTTCACTCCTGAGCGCTTCTGGCATTGGCGACTACGGATGTTACTTACTGCAGGTTTTGTCAGCACACGGCAAATGCTCGAGAAGGAGCGCCTCATTGACGATGCCATGCCTGTAGCTAACTATCACATGCTGACGTTTATCGCTGTCCACGAGCGTTATCGTCAGCAAGGATTAGGTGACTTGTTGATCCATGCAGCGCGAGATGTGCTCAGCCAAGATCCAGAGTCGACGGGTATTGCTGTATTGGCAACCCGCCCAGGATATGCTCGTTTCTTCGCGCAACGTGGCTTCCATTTTTTGCGAGATGTGGCGGTCGGTGAAATTACTGGGCAGCTGATGTTTTTAGCGCGCGACGACGAAGCGTTACATGACGATTAAATCTGTGTTGTGTTGACTTTTGGTGCAAATTTAGGTCAAATCGGCGCTCTTTCGCTAACGTGTTAGTGAAATACCAGAAGAGGTGCATTACCCAGGTAGAAGAGCGGAGTGTCCCGATGACACCGAGAAGCTGTTCGAGGGGGAGTAGTGCCGAGGTTATTGTGTAGCACGGGAACACATTAATCGGTCGTGGGGGCTGAATCCCTCAGGCTGTCACCAGATAGTTTATGAGCTATCGTTGTTTATGGTGGAGAGCTTCTGGAGCGAAACTTGACCCACCCGACGGTAGGGCGTCCTCGTTCCTAAGCTCTGCGAGAAATTCGCACTGCAACAGTGGCGTCACAACCCATGCTGCTCGAGCAGCAACACGACCTGCAACAACGAATCGAGCAGCTGGTTGCTTACATGCGTTTGCAGCAAGAACTGCTTGCAGAAGTCCAAGCGTTTGCGCTTGAGCTAGAAGAGTTTCTCTTTTGGACACCAAGTAACTCGCGACTCGACACAAATTGGCTGGTCAATTTCCCGGCGCAGATACAACGCCAAGGACAACGCATGCAGCAATCAGTGGCTACCATGCTCCGCCATAGTGAACTGCGCCCCTCGCTTAGTGCCATCATGATACTCGTTCTGCTCATCGTCTTAGTTTGGCAACGAAAACGCATACAAGCATTGCTCAACGAGCAGCAAGAGCAAATCAAAGACTGTCAGCAGCCTTCTTCACCGTGGGTCATCGCTCGCGCACTGCTTAAAGTCATTCTTTACGTCGCACCGCTGTCGTTGGCGCTGCTGCTTGTCGGCCAGTTTATTGGTAGTGATGAAAACACAGAGCATCTGCAGCCGCAAAAGGTCTTTACTGCCTTGGCGCTCGCGCTCTTTATGATTAGTTTTTTACGCAAAGTACTCAAACCCGAAGGTTTTGCTGAAGCGTTCTTCCAATGGCCAAGCACTAACTGCGCCATGCTCAAGCGCTACATCGAATTATTTGCGCTGGCTTTGTTACCGCTGACTGTGATTCTTGCCTTCGCAAGCCAGCAAACCAGTCTGTATGCCCAAGATATGGTCGGTTCTCTCAGCTTAGTTCTCGCCGGAGTCTACCTTGCCGGAATCAGCATTTGGTTATTTTCCCGCCTGCCGACCTTATATAACTCGCTATTTGTGCATCGACTGATTGCAGCTGCAGTCATCTTCCTGCCACTTAGCTTGGTCTGGATGGTCACCACAGGTTACTACTACACCGCACTGAGACTAAGTGGTTATTACCTCGCCACCTTCTATGTGATGACTATTTGGGTCATTCTCGAAGCTAGTATTCGCCGCGCCATTCAACTGTCGAGCGAGAAATTAAAGCAACAACGCGACGCCGAACTCGAGTTGGTCGCCAATGAGCAATCCATTGTCGAGCAAGATATTGAGGCTGCGGCCCCAGTCATTACTCCAGCAAAGGACTACGCTGACATTGACCAAGCAGAAGCTCAATCCTTGCGTCTCGGTCGATTTTTCCTCTTGGTTCTCTTCACGTTTGTTTTATTTGCAGTTTGGTCGGACGCGCTCAGCGCTCTCCATTACCTCGATAGCCAATATATTTGGGATAACGAACAAGGCATCGAATTCATTCCGGTGAGCATTGGTGCTCTGATGACGGCATTCTTCATTATCGTTGTGAGTATCGTGCTGATTCGTAATTTACCCGGTTTACTGGAAGTCGCGTTCCTCTCGCGTTTGAAACTAGAAATGGGTACGTCGTATGCAGTGACATCATTAACCAATTATGTGCTCATCAGCGTCGCCATTGTCTCCGTATTTGCCGTCTTAGGGGTGAAATGGGAACAACTTCAATGGCTCGCAGCTGGCCTAACCGTTGGTTTAGGTTTTGGTTTGCAGGAGATTTTCGGTAACTTTATTAGCGGCCTTATCCTGTTTTTCGAGCGCCCTGTTCGGGTTGGCGACATTGTCACGTTGAATAACCTATCGGGACGCGTTTCAAAAATTAAAATTCGCGCGACCGTGATCACTGACTTCGATCGCCGAGACATTGTCGTGCCAAACCGCAGCTTTATTACTGGCCAATTCGTTAATTGGTCACTAAGCAATACCATCACGCGTATTACAGTAAGAGTTGGCGTTGCTTACGGTTCTGATCTTGAGAATACTCGTCAAATTCTGCTCGAGATTGCTGATCAAGAAGAACGTGTATTGAAAGAACCTGCACCGCAAGTGCTGTTCTTGTCGTTTGGCGAAAGTACCTTAGATCACGAGCTACGCATGCATGTGGGTGGCCTTTCCGACCGTAACCCCACAATTGACGCGGTGAACCGCGAAATTGACAAACGTTTCCGCGCCGCCGGAATTGAAATTGCCTTTAACCAAATTGATGTGCATTTTCGCAATGACTTAGGGGTAGAAAAGTTAATTCAGCAGGAAAATCGTCCAAACAAAGAAACGTAGAACGCCCCGAGGGGCGTTTTTACTTACATCACCACATCATTCAACCAAGCTAGAAATGAATAGCGTGCGGTCATTAAAAAGTCCTTCACGCGGCGCTCTGTAATACCGCCAGCGAAGTCCAAGTCAAGTTCCAACACTGGATGGCCGTCCGTTGTCCAGTAAGAGCGCGAATAGCTTTTACTGCGGTTCCAGTCATTAACGCGGGTTTGGGTCTCGTCGTCAGATTCCGTAAATACAGTGAAGAACTGCGCCATCTCATTGTTCTTCGCTACGATAATGTAGGTATTAAAACCGTCGATTTTCCACAAAATATCACCATCTTCGTCAATCGATACGGCATAACCTTCCGATTTCATCAGCTCAAACATGGCCTCGACACTGGTGCTTTCGAGAATCTCTTCCGCTGTTGCAAGCGGACTAACACTCAACAAGATAAAGCTGACACAAATAACGCGTAGTAATTGCTTCATACAAATCCCTTAAAAATGAAAGTTCTGCGCGAATAATCAGAAGTGAATAGCGCATTGTGCAGGAGTATTTGCGCGAAACTGACATGCGTCAAGTGAAAAAGTGTTGCAACTTGTGCTTTACGGAATGACTTCGATTTTGACCTGAGCGAGCCCCGCTTTGGTGTCGGCGATTTCACTAAACGACGAGCGTGACAGATCGATAATACGGCCATCAATAAAAGGACCCCGGTCGTTAATGCGCACCACGACGGATTTTCCATTGTCCAAGTTAGTCACACGCACACGCGAGTTAAACGGCAAAGTTTTATGCGCGGCAGTGCTGGCAAACTGATTGAAACGTTCACCGCTAGCCGTAGTGCGAAACTGATATTTGTTGGCATAGAAAGAGGCGATGCCTTCTTCAACAAAACCAACTTGGCTGGTATTCACTTGTTGTGAAGACGGGGCTGAAGTACAGGCACTGATAAACACAGCGGCAATAATGGCAAGTAGAGATAACTTACGATTCATGTTTTAAACTCCGAAAAATAATCGTGAATTGTAGCCATGTAACGCTGTCTGACGAGCTGGTTTACTCAATTTTTGCCGAACAGCACGCGCAAGCAAGCGACCACTAATGGCCGCCACAACAAATCGAAGGAATCAGTTCAAAACATAGGATTAAGTTTTTAGTTTTTTGCGCAAGTACACCGTGACCTCTTCGCGATCATGATACAAATGCTTCGCGCTCAACTCGTAACCACGTACTTCAGCTTCCGCTAAACGCTCGTGGATTGCATCCATATACTGACGAATTGCAGCATAACGCTTCTTCATAGGTAGCTTTAAGTTAAACATCGCATCATGGCACAACTCAGCAATAAACCAGTCCGCCATTAAATGAGCAACGCGCACTGGTTTTTCCACCATGTCACAGACCAACCAACGAACGTTGCGTTTTTTCGGCTGAAAGGTAAAGCCATCCTCACGGAAATGCTTCACTTGACCTGTCTCCATCAGCCCCTCATCCATGGCGCCGTTGTCCACCGCACTGACCATCATGCCGTAGTAAACCAATACCGACGTCCAGCCGCCTGGGCAGGCACCTAGATCAACCGCATTCATCCCCGAACTGACTCGAGCTTCATACTCGGCTTCTGGGATCATGACTTTAAAGCCTTCAGAAAGTTTTGCCGCAGAGCGACTCGGCGCACCTTTCGGTGTGCGAATACGTGGAATGCCCATGGGATAAGGCGAATGGTTATAGGAATACGAATACCCCAGTACGACCGAATGCGTGCTGCGAAACAATACATGTAACACCGGACGATTCGTCACTTCTTTCTCTGACAAAATGCCTTCTGCCCGCAAGGCCACGGTCAAAGGCTTAGTAATCTTTTTGCACAACGCTGACAGTGCTCGGCCATCGTTGGTGTCCGTCGTTTCTATCCATAGCCGACCACATAACTGCGTGCCCTTCAACGCGGCAACCATCGGAGCAACACGATCATCAACCGATAAGTCATTAAGATCAGCAACACGAGCAAATAATTGCCGCGCAAAAATCAGCGAGCTTACCGGCAACTTGCGGGCCAAATGATCGCCCTCTTCCGCTTTGCATTCGTAAGTGACCAAGCCCGAATCTGGCTGTGCTTTACAATAGCCATACACACCGAGAGCACCTGCCCGTTCTTGAATTTCGGCAGCGCACTCGGTTTCAAAACCTGCACGACAATATAATAAAACAGCCATAAATTTTTAACCTTAGTGGTCGTTCAACGCCAAGCGTTGTTAACAAAATTGTTGAATAAATTCGTCGATCCAATCGGCAACTTGTTGCCATGATTGGTCGTTCGTCAGCCCGCTTTGTTTTGCTGCAACTAAATCGTGATTGCCTTGAGCAAGCCATTGAATAGCCACATTCTGAGGTAAAGCGCGGCTTTCAACAAAGCTTGGTCGACCAAAAGGATCCGACGTTCCTTGAATAATTAAATTCGCCGATCGTGTGTTGACGAGATCAGCTAAGCGGTCCTTGTCAGGCTGCCTTGGTGGATGAAACGGAAAACCAAGCGCAATGGCGGCAACCGCATTTGCTGCATCAGCAGTCCGAAAGGCAACCCGCGACCCCATCGACTTTCCCAACAGCACAAATTTATCCTGCGGAAACTGGTTACGCAATGTTTGAACTTGATCCAACATTGCTTGATCTAACGTTGCCGCGCGATCGGGAGGGCGCTTTGTACCACTCTCGAGCACTTTTTGCCAGTAAGGAAAGGCAAAAGTGTGCACTTTATAACCATTTTCGCTTAATTTAGCCGCAACAGACTGCATAAAGTCACTTTCCGGGCCGGCACCAGCGCCATGCGCGAAGACAATCCGAATCATGACAAATAGGTTCCCTGCGCTCGGGTTTCTGCCTCATCAATTTCCACTTCAGCAAGCAGCCAATCGCGAAAACGAGCCACTTTACCGACGTCCGCTTGTGACTCTCGGCAAACCATAAAGAACGCATCGTTGGTCGGCAAGACCTGAGGAAAAACACGCACGAGGTGGCCGCTATCAAGCTCAGGTTTAGCCAACACACTATTCGCCAAGGCAATGCCTTGGCCATGCACAGCCGCTTTCAGAGCCAAAGCGGAATGGGAAAATACCGGACCTGACTTTTTCGCCGGCGGCTCCTCATTGACCAACTCAAACCATTCACGCCACGCATTGCGAGTCTCGTCGTGAAGTAGTGTGTGCTGTTTGAGGTCCGCCGGCGTCGTTAATGGTTTCGGTCCTTGCAGTAATAATGGCGAACACACCGGAATCAAAAACTCTTTATGCAAACGGTAGGCTTTCACCCCCGGCCAACTGCCGCGACCATAATAAATCGCAATATCAACATAATCGGTCAGTGAACCGGTAATCTCATCGACTGCTTTTAAACGAACATCGATTTCCGGATGCTGTTCATGGAAGCGGCTCAAGCGCGGGACTAACCAAAGAATCGCGAACCCCGGCGGCACACACACGGTCAACGAACCTTGCTCACTGGCGAGCATGATTTTTGATGTCGCCAAGGTCAGTTGTTCGAACATTTGCCGAATTTCAAGGTAATAGCCCTGCCCGGCCTCGGTGAGCAACAAGGCACGATTACGGCGCAGAAAAAGCGCTATCCCTAAATAGTCCTCAAGCGCTTTCACTTGGTGACTGACGGCTGCTTGAGTGACGAACAACTCTTCGGCAGCTTTAGTAAAGCTCAAATGCCGAGCGGCAGCCTCAAATGAGCGTAATGCATTTAACGGCGGTAGTTTACGCATGTTATAATGAGTCCCCCTTGGCAACGAAAAGTCGGTTATGTAGCCAGCGCTGCAATCACCCGCAGCGCGTCAAGATGCTTCTGAAAAGCCCGTTGGCCGTCTTTACTTAAGCTATACCAGCTCCGCGGTCGTCCCGTACTTGGCACTTTACGAATCGTCAAATATCCGGCGTCATCTAAATATTTCAACTGCTTCGACAGCACCGAGTCGGAAACGCCGAGTTCGTCGCGCAGCAAGGCAAATTCCATTTCATCCGCATTGGCTAACAAAGCACAAATTTGTAATCGATGGACCGGATGAATCACCGGATCAAGTTCAGCTGACATCTTCAGCCTCCATTTCCTTGCGCCATGTTGACATCCATAAACGTCCATAAATCTGCGTAATCACAAAGATCGAAACTGCACTGACCGGAATAATCCAATGTTCACCTTGATTATTCAGCCACATACTACCAAACAGATGGACAAGATAAATGATAAAGAATGCATA
>JAMCWV010000106.1 GCA_023481025.1 Gammaproteobacteria bacterium | reverse complement strand
AAAAGATTGGAATAAATTGTAACGCCCGTCGTTTATTCTACATACGAGGACGATGACAAAAGGGTCAACAGGTGACAACGAACACGCATCCATACTTGCAGTGGTATAACGGCGGTCTCGCTTTAGCACGGAGCATTTTGCGCTGTAATCAGGCTGCTCAAGATGTACTGCAAACCGCGTATACGAAAACCCTCACCGGCAACCGTTTACCTACGGATGAAGCCGCTCAACGGGTGTGGTTTTTTAAAGTCATTCGCAATGCGGATCGTTACAATTTGCGCTTTCAACAACGCTTTCAAGCGGAAGAAAGTACAGAACTCTTTGCCGCGACTACGGATGAAGTAGACCCTATCGAGCAATCGGAACGACAACAGTGGGTACGTCAAGCGCTGATGCAATTGACCTCGGAGCAACGAGAAATCCTCGTTCTGCGTGACGTCAATGAGCTGAGCTACGCAGATATCGCCCAAGTTTTGCAGCTCAATAGTGGTACCGTCATGTCACGCTTACACCGCGCTCGATTAGCCATGCGCGAGCAGTTGTTAAGTCTCGACCGTCAGTCCTCATCAGTTAAACGTTAACGCGGAGGTTACTATGAATTCGAATCAATCCCCTTGCCTGGATGTACAGGAAAAACTGTCCGCATACCTTGATGATGAATTGACGCAACAAGAACAACAGCGTATTTATTTGCATCTACAAAATTGCCCAAGCTGTAAAGCATTAGCGGATGACCTCATGCAAATGCGTGGTGATTTGAAGTCTGCGGTGTTGACCTCAGTCGATACTGAGCATTTACCGAAGGTTTTTGCTGATCGTTCAGCGCGACGACTCGCGTTTGTCGGTTGGGCTTTGGTGATTGCTGCGGTGCTACTACTGGGTGGTATTGTTAGCTGGCAATTTATCCGTGAAGTCTTTAGTGAGTCGGGGATCGGCCGCTGGCTCGGTATCGGCGTGATTGCATTTTACGGTGGTTTATTTCTGCTTTTCCTCAGTGTTTTACGCCAGCGATTAATTGCACGTAAAACCGATAAATATAAGAAGGTACAATTATGAAGCCCATGCCCGTTGTGACAACTGAAACGATTGCTGGTGAAGAAATTATCGCGAGTCTAGGACTGGTGCGCGGCAACACCATACGCGCCCGCCATTTGGGCCGAGATGTGTTGGCAGGTTTACGTAACCTTGTTGGTGGTGAGTTGCACGATTATACCAAGCTGATGGCCGAGTCACGCGAGCAGTCGATCGACCGCATGATTGATGAAGCACGTTCACTTGGTGCGGATGCGATTGTTGGGGTGCGTTTTTCGACATCCGTCGTCGCTCAAAGTGCTGCGGAAATTTTAGTATTTGGTACAGCAGTAAAACTTGCACCTAAGTAAACAAAGTGCGACAAATGGGTGTTGGTGAAAACACCTTATTTAAAGGACTTAGGTCATGTTGGAAAAAAATCGGATTGAAGTGAAGTGGGGCATCGTCTTCACTTTGGCGATGTTAGTGTGGATGTTGCTCGAGCGTTTCTCGGGGTTACACTCGACACACATCGCCTATCATCCACTACTTACGAACTTGTTTGCCATCGTTGCGATAGCGATTTATGTGTTTGCCTTGCGGGAAAAGCGCGAGCAGCATTTCGCTGGTAAAATGAATTGGACGCAAGGCTTTGTCACTGGGTTGTATTTAACCATGGTGATTGCGATTTTGAGCCCTTTCGCCCAGGTATTGATTCATTTTGTCATCACGCCTGAATTCTTCACTAACGCGGCGACCCATGCCGTGGAAGCAGGTGCGATGAGTGTTGAAGAAGCAGTTGCTTATTTCAACTTCCGCTCGTATGTGGTGCAGGCTTTTATTGGTGCAATTCTACTCGGTATTGTCACCAGTGCGGTCGTGGCCACCTTTGTCCGCCGAGCATAACTAAAAAGGGCTCAACGATTCCTTGTTGAGCCTTTTTTCATTCAACTTTTCATCCAACATTAAAACGGCAACACCTCAAATGTAGCGGTATAGCTACCAACGCGCTGTGTGGCTGGCGTTTTTGCGCGGTCATCACGATAGCTCGCATTTAGCCAGTAAAGCCCTGCCTGTGGCCAGGTGATAGTAAAATGGCCTTGATCGTCTGCTGCCAACTCAATTTCTTCCTGATTGTCGCGAAAGCGAGTGTGTGCGCGAATGATGACAATCTCGGCACCAACAGCGGGCTCACCGTCAATTAATAGCTGAAACTCAGCTAATTCACCGGCGAATAAATCATTTGGGTGAGTGATCGGTTGCAACTCTAACCCAACACCAGTCGGTGTAAGTGCTTGCATACTAGGTGCGCCAGCGGTGACGAAGGTTTCTATGCGCCGTGAAGACTCGCTAATGGTGATCTCTTGAGCGTTCGCCGGAAGTGCCGCTTGGAGGCCTTCAGGTGTTGCGCGTTGCCCGCGAGGAGGATACATGCCACGTTGGCCGTCGGCATCGACCCAGCGTGCAGTGAGTGCATGTGTGGCAGTGAATATTTTATAGGTTCCAGCGTCGCTCAATTGCAAGTCCGCTTGACCGCGTAATTCACCTAAAGCATGGTTCTTCAGAGGGTAATCCGTGCCAGTCGGCCCGATGACCTGAAAATTCTCCGTACTCATGGGCCGGTAGTCGAAGTGAAATATCTCGTTGGAAACCGCAGCGTCCAGCGTCACCCAACTATCCTCAGTCGCTAGCACAGTGCTCGATGGAACCAACCATGCGCGATGCGCCTCTGCGTTTGGAATCGTGGCAAGCAGTGCCAAAGGCAGTGCGGCAATCAGTAATTTTTTCATGTAGTCGCTCCTTAGTTTTGTATCGTGAGTTGGACCTTGCCTAGCTCGTGTTGACCTTGTTGGCTATAGGTGTTTGCGCTTAGCGGGAAGGTCACAGGGAAGCTCAGCATTTCACGGCCGCCGACTTCGCGAGCAGCTTCAACGTGAATGAAATATTGTCCCGGCGGCAACTGCGCAAAAGCAGTTCCATCGCCCGCTGTTTGCGTAAAAGAAACTTGATGCACACCAGGTGCGCGAGTCGCACCGCTAACCCCATCAACTGGTAAGTTCAATGTGCGCCCTGAACGGCGCCACCATTGGCGCAAATCTTTCAACCAAGTTTCACCTTCTTGATTTGCCATCCCGATGTCGTACCAAACATTGAGGTTCGCAACGGCTTGATGACGCTCATCGGCGAGCCAAATGGCAACATAAGGTCGATGATATTCGGCAACTGCAAGACGCGGTATTTCAATCGCAAAGGTCAGCGTTGGTGTTGCTTGGGCGCTCGCGACAATGCTCAAGGTACCGGTAATGGCCATTATCCAAGCTTTGAGTGGTTGCCTCAGCATGTGACTTCATTCCTCCATTATTTAAAGTTAATGAGAATTATTCTCAAAAACCTAGACAATATAAATGAGAATCAATATCATTTGCAACGAGTTTTTAAATTCACTTTGGGGAAAGAGAATGAAATCAGGTCACTTCACGCTTGTAGCAAGCGCGATTCTTAGCGTACTGAGCGCAAACGTTGCAGCGAATAACGAAACATTGGATACAGCGCCACAAAATCAGCAGTCAGAGCATGGTGCGGTCATGGAGCGGATTGTCGTTACGGCGAGCGGTTTTCAGCGGAATTTGGTCGATGCGCCGGCAAGCGTCACCATCGTCACCCGAGACGATCTGCAAAGTCGTCCGTATGCAGGTATAGCGGATGCACTGCGGGATATTGAGGGCATTGATGTTGGTTCTGGGCAGGATAAAAACGGTAATATTAGTATTACCATGCGTGGCTTGCCTGCTAACTATACGTTGATTCTCATCGACGGACGGCGTCAGAGTGATATTGGCGATATCGGACCTAATAATTTCGGCAATAGCCAGTTCATGTACATGCCGCCACTTGAAGCGATAGAACGTATTGAAGTCGTGCGCGGTCCGATGTCGACCCTGTATGGAGCCGACGCCATTGGCGGTGTTATTAATATTATCACGCGCAGTAACCTCGATAGCTGGCACGGTAGCGTGACGCTTGGGGCGACACTGCAAGAGGATGGTCAATATGGAAACGATGATAAAACGGATCTTTACCTGACCGGGCCACTGACAGATAACCTCACCATCGCGCTCTACGGTTCGCTATTTACTCGGGGCACGACCGAACCTTCCTATCAAACTTCATTACCACTGCCGGACGGTACGCTTTGGGAGGATTCTGGCAGCTTCGGTGATCGTAAAATTGTCGCGGCAAAAAACTGGAATGGTGGTGCACGCCTGAACTGGCAAGTGGATGACGGGCATACCGTTGCGCTAAGTTATGACAGTGCTAAACAGCGTTATGATAATCGCCTGGGTCAAGTGGGTACGCTCGATCAACCGGAAAGTTTATGGCGGGCGAGTAACGGTCAAGTGCAGCCGCGAGTCGGTTATTCTGAGCATCAACGGGTTGAACGCGAACAGTGGGTATTATCGCATCGACTAGAGCTGGCGGCAGGTACATGGAGTTCCGATGTGACCCAAAGTCGTAGTGCAAATTTGGGTCGCTCATTGCCGCTGACTGTGAGCGAGCGGCAAGCGTTGCAGGCTATTTGGGACCGCGAAGTCGAGCACCAAAATAGTGTCCGGCCGACCCTAACTGAGGCGGTGAGAGAGGAACTCAGCGCGCAGTTTTTACCACGGCAGATGCGCGTGTTGGAGATTGACAACCTCATCATTGATACCCGCTTTGAGTCAATGATCGGTGATCACGCGTTTATTCTTGGTGGTCAATGGTTTGATGCAAAAATGGAAGACGGTGTGTTCGGTATGTATGGCGATGACTATGCAACGGGCACGACACAGAATCATCGTCAATGGGCCTTATTTGCTGAAGATAACTGGGATCTGACGCCGGAATTAATCTTAACCTATGGCGCGCGCTTCGACGACCACTCTGTCTTTGGTTCGCAGTGGAGTCCACGGGTCTACCTCAACTGGCGTGCGCAAAGTGACTGGACTTTTAAGGGTGGTGTCAGTACTGGCTACAAAGCCCCAGAGCCAAATCAACTGTTTGCCGGCATTGTTGGTTTCGGTAGCCAAGGTGTTACCCCGATGGTTGGTTCGCCGCATTTACAGCCGGAAACCAGCGTGAACTATGAAGTTGCCGCTTATTTCGATAATGGCGATAACCTGAGTGCCAATCTCACGTTGTTTATCAATGACTTCCGCGACAAGATAATTCGTCAAGACAACTTGCCGCATTGTGAGGTCGCCATTGGCAGTGAGCCGTGTGTGGATATTGGTGAAGGTTGGGCTGAGCTTGGTTTTCAGCGCTTCGCCCAGATGCAAAATGTCGATAAAGCAGAAACCCGAGGTGTGGAAATTGCCGCACGTTATCAATTGTTCGATTACTGGACGCTCAGTGGCAACTATACTTATACCGACAGTGAAGTGAAGAACGGGGTAGACCAAGGTTTACCGCTGGTTAATACACCTAAGCACATGGCCAATGGTCGGCTAAATTGGCAGGTCACATCAGCGTTAGATTTGGCACTTATCGCCGAAATCCGAGGTGAACGTTATCGTGGGGTGGCGAATGTCAGTGGCCCGACCGGACCCGAAACACAGAAGCTCTATTATAAGGCCTATGAGCTGATGCACTTGAGTGCAAGCTATAAAGTTAGTGAGCAACTGCGAATCAACGCACGGGTGAATAACTTACTGGATAAGGACTTGACCAGCCGCTCCTGTTACTTGGCGGAAAGCCAAACAGAGTATGTGTGTTCACCCGATTACAATACCGCTGAGCGTGCTCGGAGCTTCTGGGTGTCAGTAAGCTATCAATTTTAATGTTCGTCAATGAAAACGACTAAGGATAAATCCATGTTTAAAAAGCTAATGACTATCACGATTTTCAGTGCTTTATTTTCGACGGCAGTGTTTGCTGATCAAGAGCGTATCGACCATTACAAAGGTGAGCCGTCACCAACGCTTGAGTTGGCGATGAAGAATTTTGTTGAATACAACCAACGTTTACAGGCTGTTCTCGCTAAAGGCGAATTAACCGTTGAGGACATGGTGTTAATTCATGAGCTGACCTACACCTTAGAAAATGCTTTGGAGCGTATTCGTGAGGATCTGGAAGAATTAGCTGAAACCCTTGAAGAAGTGCATGTGGCTTCAGAAACGATGGACTATGACACGGCTAAGAAGGCGGGTGCGCTTTACTTAGAAACCGCCAAGATAATCACTTCCGGTCAATAAGCTACGGCGACGTTGAGCACGGTAAAATTAAGGTAAGCGGCCTATGATTTTACTGTGCTTTCGTCGACAATAGCGATTCGAACAGGCGAGGAGTGATAGCGATGAATAAATGTCTTGGCTTACCGATTCTGGCGTTTGCCGGTTTCAGTTTGATGGCGTGTTCAACCATGAACGACGAAGGTGGGGTTACAAATAGTGACCGCGCCGAGCGCTTCGCTGCGCCGGGTGATCAACAATTACGGGCCTCAGGGAATGAGCCTTTTTGGTCAATTCAGGTGTTTGCCGAGCAAATTCATTTTCACCGCATGGGTGAAGAAGCTGAAGTTTTTGCGCTGACATCGCAAACGCAGTCGTCGGAAACTAGCCGCTACCGATTTAGTAATAGCGCTTATGCAGGAACACTCGTGGCTCGTGCAGAAACATGTCATGACAGCATGACCGGCATGCCTTATCCATATACAGCAACGGTGCAAATTCCGGGCGAGACGCTGCAAGGCTGCGCAGGTGATCCCGGGCAATTACTTCAAGCTAACCCTTGGCAGTTTTATCAACTTGATACCCATGCGGTCGCTGATTTGGTGTTGGTCACCATGTATTTCGACGGCGAGCAAGTAAGCGGCAGCACCGGCTGTAATCGTTACTTTGGCGGTTACGAACTGACGGGTGAAAGCCTTGCATTCGGCGCGATGGGAGCAACAAAAATGGCCTGCGATGGCCCGCGTAATGAGGCCGAACAGGCGTTTTTAGCTTTGATTAACGACGTAAATCGTTTCGACATTGACGCTGATGGTCATTTAATTTTGCATAGCTCGAATGGGCAAACGCTAAGAGCGCAACCATACTCTCCAGAAAAATAGTAAAAGGGCTCAATTTCAATTGAGCCCTTTTTTATAACTTTTCCGATTTAGGCAGAATGTAAGGCAATCTTCATCATATTAGTAAAGGCTTGCTCACGGTCATCAGCACTTGCGGCTTGATTGGTCACCAAGTGATCGGAGACGGTTAAAATGCATGCGGCTCGTTTACCAAGTACTTGAGCATTATGAAACAGCGCGAACGACTCCATTTCAACAGCGATGGTCGCTTGCTCACGAAAGAGACGTTCATGCGTGTCAACTTCGGCTCGGTAGAAAACGTCACTGGAATGCACGGTGCCGACAGTTAAGGGAATATCGAGCTGCTTTGCCGCTTGCTTTAGTGCTTCATTCAAGCTTGAACTCGGATGCGTGACTGGGCTGTCGTAACCATTTTGTGTCCGTGCATAACTGGACTCACTCCAAGCAGCTTCTGCTAACACGACGTCATAGAGTTTGAGGTCAGATGTATATGCACCACAAGACCCAACTCGAATAATGGTTTGCACCCCAAAATGGGTGAACAGCTCCCATGAATAAATGCCAATACTCGCCATGCCCATACCACTGCCCATGACTGACACCGGTTTGCCTTGATATGTGCCAGTATAAGCGAGCATGTTGCGAACATGGCTCACTTCGCGGACATCTTCAAGAAAGTTTTCAGCAATAAACTTGGCCCGCAAGGGGTCTCCGGGCATTAAAACCGTTTCAGCAAAATCGCCGGGTTCGGCATGAATATGTGGTGTCATGGATCTGCTCTAGGTTATTCGTAAAGCACTAAGTATAACGAATTGGTCGCACAAGTGCCTTGATCTACGTCACTTTGCATACGAGCGGATTCCGTTTACCTAAGAACAGACTAAAACGCCATTACTCGGTTCATTGACGATACGTGGGCGCTTTAAAACGAGTTCGGCAGCTGGTTCTGGCCAACGTTCATGGAACGACATGCGGCCACGTATCGGACAGGTGCTGACGCGATAGGTTTGGCCATCGACACTTTTGATTTCGACATCAAATAGTACAGGTCGTGTCAGCGGGTTTCGTAAGGACATAAGCATGCCGTAATTGCCGCGGATTTGTGTGAAGTAAAACTCGAATGTGCGTTCGGGGTTGGTGCGCTCGGTGACATGACGCATGTGTTGCACTTGTTGAAATTCATCAAACTCAATTTCAACCAAAACGCGTTCACCGGGCAGAATTTTGATCTCGTTATCGTAGACGACCGGCCAATATTGATCGTAGTCCAAAGAGACTTCACCCGCAGGTGTTGCCAAGAGTACCTGGGTAGATGCACGACAGTTCCGTTGCGAATCACAGACTTCCTCAATGGTCGGCTCAGAACGCTCCTGAACTTCAGTTTCGCTCGATACCTGTTCATTAGTCGTCGACATGCAGCCCGATAACAAGAGCAAAGCGAACGTGGTGCCCAGAAAATGCTTGGTTGGTACTTTCATTGATCATTCCATATTCGGTTATAGTTCACGCGCAAGCGCCGACTGACTTTGACTACGAATAAATTGTTTGAGTGTATCAGTCGCTGCAGGTAGGTTGCTGACAAAAGCACTCAACTCATTGACATTCATTGGTTTCGCCATGAGGAACCCTTGGACTTCATGGCAACCATGCTTAAGTAAAAACTTGAGCTGTTCGGTGTTTTCGACGCCCTCACCCACAACTTTTAAATCAAGTGAGTGTGCCATGGCGAGGATAGTTCTGACAATCGTACGATCATCATCATCATGCTCGATATCGCGAATGAAGGAACGGTCAATTTTAACTTCATGAATGGGCAAACGGCGAAGAATATTCAATGACGAATAGCCGGTTCCAAAATCGTCGATGGACAGATGAATCTTTGCTTGTCCCAGTTCTGTGAGCGCTTTCAAGGTTTCTTCAAAATTATTAATCACCGCGGTTTCGGTCAGTTCTAACTTCAGAAGTGACCAGTCGTTGAGGTGATTCAGACGCTGATAAAAGCGCTCAACTGAATTGGCTTCGGCAAAGTCGATGGCTGAAACATTGATGGATAGTTGTGGTATTTGCCCCCCTAAAAGACCGGACGCGGTAAGCTCAGTAATTGCGTGCTCAAATACGTAGTCCGTAATTCGGCTAATCAAACCTTGTTGTTCAGCAAGGGTAATAAATGTGTCCGGGCGAATCGGACCCAAGTGAGGATGGTTCCAGCGCAATAATGCCTCAACCCCAGTTAATTGCATTGAGTGAGTGGCAAACAGAGGTTGATAGGCAACAGTCAGCCCCTTGTTTTCAATCGCGTGACGGAGATCGGCGGTTAACTGCAAACGCGAGTGAATGCTTTCACCAAAGAAATGGTCATACAGTCGTAACTGCCCGGGGCCTAGATTTTTTGCTTCCTCTTGGGCAAGGTTCGCGCAAGCAAGCAGATCTTTGAGGTTATCCGCGTCACTAGGGAACATCGCTAACCCGGCAGCTATTGTTAGCTCACTCTGGTAGCCGTCGACCTGTAGCTGTTTAAAGTTCTCTTGCAACTTGCGAATGAGTAATACGGCATTTTCGGTATTCTTTACATTAAGCAGCGCAACGGCAAATTCATCGGCACCGATACGAGCGATTAGATTCGGTTGTTCGGCAAAAAAGTCATGCAAAAGATTAGCAAAATCGGCAAGTAGTTGATCGCCGACAGCGTGGCTACAGACATGATTAATACGACGGAAGTCATCAATATTAAAGGTGATCAGAGCGACTTTTTGTTGGTTGTCACCGGCGAACATCAGCTCACTTTCT